>JBDTWV010000044.1:0-10162 GCA_040006495.1 Dokdonella sp. | reverse complement strand
GTCTTACTCCGGAGCCTCGATGCACACCATTAGCGTTGCCGCCAAGCCCTCCGACGGCAACGGGATGGATATGCGTGGGGCGTCGACGATAGCCGTGCGTGTGTGCGTGTACGCGATGGAGCGGCCGGATGCGGCACAGTTTGCCGCGCTGCGCGCGCGCCTTCCCGGTCACGCGCGCTTGGCGCTGTTCGGCGTGTGCGCGGCGAGCACCGAATGGCCGGAGGCGGAACGTGTGCCTGAGATGGTGCAAGCAGGCGACCCAGATGACGTGCTGATCGCCGCCGCCGCGCGCTTCGCCGGCGAGCACCTCGTGCTGGTGCGCGCCGACCTCGATCTGCCCTCGTTGGCATGCGAGCGTCTGCTGCACGCACTCGAAACCCCCGACGTGCTCGGTGCGATGCCGCTCGACAGCACGTGGCGCACATCGCTGCCGATCGAGAAAGGCTGCGAGTGCGACCCACGTCGTCTCGATGCATTGTGCTTTGCCTACTCCGAACGCAGCGTTGGGGACGCCAGCGGCCTTCACGCCAACACGCCCGCGTGGCTGTCGGCCTGGCATGGCCAGCGTCTCGCGCAACTCGGCGCCGCGAAGGTGCGCGATCGCGACTCACTCGACGGCGCGCGCCTGCGCATCGTGCGGCTCGATCATCTATTCGTCGAAACCGATGCTTCGCTTTCCGTAACGGGAGCTTCCGCCAACGATTCGCGCGATCCGCTACCGGCTTCGCCATTGGCTCCGCTGGACGAACGGATCACCGCAGCGCTGAACTCCACAACTATCCCAGCGCAACCGGGCCTCGATGCAAAACCCGTCCTGCTGCATGTCCTTCACGGCTGGGGCGGTGGCGCCGAGCGCTGGGTGCGAGATTTCGCAGCGGCCGACGACAGCGCCCATCACCTCGTATTGATCGCACGCGGCAGCGTCGCACGCCAGCGCCAAGGGGAGTGGCTGGAGCTGCACGACGGCAGCCTCAGCGGACCGCCGTTGCGACGTTTTCCGTTACCGCGCCCGATTGCCGATACCGCGCTCGGCGACGCGGCCTATCGTGCATTGCTCCACGAGATGATTCGCGACTTCTGCGTCGACGCGATCATCGTGTCCTCACTTATCGGGCACAGCCTCGACGCGTTGCGCACCGGTTTGCCGTTGTTCTGGATCGTGCACGATCACTATCCGCTGTGGCCGATCCTGCATCGCGACTTCGGCGATCCCGCGCTGCGCTTCGACGACGCGCAGCGCGTCGGCGATCTCGACAGTGCCGACACCGAGTTTGCGAACCGCGATGCGCGGCACTGGCTCAGACTGCGCGACGAAACCACGGCCGCATTGCGCGCAGCGCAGGCAACGCTGATCGCGCCGAGCCGCTCGGCGCTCGCGAACCAGCTGCGACTTGCACCCGAACTGCACGATCTGCCCACGCACGTCGTCCCGCATGGAATGGCTGCATGGTCAACCTGCGCCACACCTGTCACCAGCGCACGCCCTGCGCACGATCGCCTGCGCCTGCTCATACCCGGTCGCATCCGCCGTGGCAAGGGCGCACATCTGTTGCTCGCAGCACTGCCGCTGCTGCGTGAGGTCGCGGACCTGTTTCTGCTCGGCGCCGGCGCCGACGCGCACGATCTGTTCGGCGAGAGCGGCGTGCACATCGTCCTCGACTATCATCACGCGGACCTGCCGCACCTGGTCGACAAGATTCAAGCCGACGCTGCGTTGCTGCTGCCGATCGTCGCCGAAACCTTCAGTTACACCTTGTCGGAATTGCGCAGCCTCGGCGTGCCAGTGATAGCGACGCGGGTCGGTGCATTGGCCGAGCGCATCGAGGACGGCGTCAACGGGTTTCTCGTCGATCCGGAACCGGCTGCGGTCGTGGCATGTGTGACAGCACTGGCCGCTGATCGGCTCGCTCGCGCTCGCGTTCGCGCGACGATGGCGCAGCACCGTGCATCGACGCTGAAGGACATGGCGCAGGCATATGCGGCAATACTGCACCTGGGCACGCGAGCACCGCTGCGTTATCCAGTTGCCGAACTCGACGGCGCGAGCCTGGAATCCGCCATCTCGGTCGATGCACTGCGGCGTGCGCACGCGCACGAACGCGTCATCACTGCACAGTTGGAGACCGTGCGCGTCGAGAACGAACGCCGTGGCGAGTGGGGCCACAAGCTCGATCGCGAACTCAACGGCGTGCGTGGCGAACTCGTCGAACGCACTCGATGGGCGCTCGCGCTGAATGCCGAGCTCGCAGACATCAAGCCTCGCTACCAACAAAACCTCGGCAGCCTGTCCTGGCGCATCACCGCACCGCTGCGCGCTGCGAACGCGCGCGCGCGCATGCTGCGCACCAGCCTCGCATTTCGCACCCTGAAGCTGCGCGGCGCCATCGATCGCACGCGCGGCAGTCTCGCCCAACGCGGCGTCGCCGGCACACTCGCGCGAATCGTGCAGGAACTGCGCGGCGGCGGCGCCCAGCGCGCTGGAGCCGTGTACGCCGCTCCGCAGGATGACTTCGCGGCATTCGCGGTGCCCTCCGATGAGTCGCCGAGGGTGTCGATCGTGATCCCGGTGTACAACAAGATTACCTATACCAGCGCCTGCCTGCGCTCGCTCGCCGAGCACGCTGGACCGATTCCCTTCGAGGTGATCGTCGTCGATGACGGTTCCAGCGACGCGACGCCACAGCGCCTAACTGACGTCGCGGGCATCCGCACCCTTCGCAATGCGCAAAACCTCGGCTTCATCGGTTCATGCAACGCGGGGGCGGCGATCGCGCGCGGCGAGTATGTGCTGTTCCTCAACAACGACACGATCGTCACTGCAGGCTGGCTCGAAGCGCTGGTGCGCTGCATCGAGAGCGCGCCGGACGCCGGTCTGGTCGGCGCCAAGCTGGTCTATCCGGATGGCCGTCTTCAGGAGGCCGGCGGCATCGTGTTCAATGACGGCTCGGGCTGGAATGTCGGGCGTTTCGAGAACCCCACTGATGCGCGCTTCACCTTCCGCCGCGAGGTCGACTACTGCTCCGGTGCCGCGATCCTGTTGCGGCGCGACCTGTTCAACCAGCTCGGCGCGTTCGATCCGCGCTACACGCCGGCCTACTACGAGGACACCGATCTAGCGTTCGCGGTGCGCGCGGCCGGGTTCAAGGTGTACTTCGAACCAGCGGCGACCGTGGTGCATTTCGAGGGCATTACCTCGGGCACCGATACGGCGAGCGGGATCAAGCGCTACCAGGTCGTCAATCGCGAGAAATTCGCCGCCAAGTGGACCGATGCGTTGGCTCGCCAACCTGCGCCCGGCACGCCGATCCCGCTGGCTGCTACGCATCGCGCAGTGAAGCGCGTGCTGATCGTCGACGCGACCACGCCCGCGCCGGACCAGGATTCCGGATCGCTGCGCATGGTCAACCTGATGCGCGTGCTGATCGATCTCGGCGCACAGGTCAGTTTCCTGCCCGAGAACCGCGCATTCGTCGAACGCTACACGCCCGCGTTGCAAGAACTCGGCGTCGAAGCGCTGTTTGCCCCTTACGCACAGGACCCGATCGCGCTGTTGCGCGAGCGCGGCCGCGAATTCGATCTCATCGTACTGTCGCGCCACTACGTCGCGGCTAGCTTTGTCGGGCTGGTGCGGCTGTACGCGCCCCAAGCCACGCTTGCGTTCGATACGGTTGACCTGCATTACCTGCGCGAGCAACGCGCCGCGGAACTCACCGGCAAAAGCGATCTCGCACGGCACGCCGCGGCGACGCGCGCGCAGGAACTGAAATTGATCCGCGAGTGCGATGTCACCTTGGTCGTGAGTCCGGTCGAACAGGCGCTGCTTGCACACGATGCGCCCGGTGAGCGCGTCGAGGTGCTGTCGAACGTGCACGAGGTATTCGGCTGTCGAACGCCATTCGCTGCGCGGCGCGATCTGGTCTTCGTCGGCGGCTTCCAGCATCCGCCGAACACCGATGCGGTGAGCTGGTTTGTCGCGGACGTGTTTCCGTTGATCCGCGCCCAATTGCCCGAGGTGCGCTTTCACGTGATCGGCAGCAAGGTGCCGGAGGCGATTCGCGCGTTGGCCGATGAACACGTGATCGTGCATGGCTTCGTGGAGGACATCACGCCGTACATGGATGGCTGCCGGATTTCGATCGCGCCGCTGCGCTACGGCGCCGGGGTCAAGGGCAAGGTCAACCTGGCGATGAGCTATGGGCTGCCGGTGGTCGCGACGCCGATCGCGGTCGAAGGCATGCACGTAGTCGCAGGCACGGATGTCCTAGTTGCCAATGACGCGGAGGCGTTCGCGGCTGCGGTGATTGGCCTGTATGGCGACGAGGCGCTGTGGAACACGCTATCAGTGCATGGCCTGGCAAACGTTGAGCAGCACTTCTCGTTCGCCGCCGCGCGCACCGCAGTGCAGCGGATCTTCAACAACTAGCGCAAGCCGACCGCTGTCGGCCCAGTCTCACTGCAGACGGATTTCCTCGAAGCCGCACCCCGGCGATGCCTGCCAACATACCTCGCCCGCGGCTGCCGCATCGGGCCCAAATCCGCGCTCCCGCAAGAGGGCTGTCCCATCGGCGCGCCGCACGACCAGCGTGCAGGCGCGCGTACCGTATTTATCCCCGCGGATGAAGATCGGAGCGAGCCGGCGTTCGATTTCGAGGCCCACGCCGGTGTCCGGCAGCGCCGTATCCAGGGGCTGCGCGTCATCGATGAGCAAGTCGAGCAAACGGGTTTCAGCGTGCTCGCCGAGACCGCCTTTGATGGCATCCACAAAGTGCTGCTGCAAGCGTTCGGTCTTCGGCCAGTGCGCACCGATTGCGCCGTTGCTGATCACGTGGACACCAGGGCGCAACGACCGGACTTCTCCCTCGGCACTTCCGAGCACGCAGACGCCACTGCGATCGCCGACCACCAGGTTGAATGGTCCATAGTTGCCCAGGTCTTTGCGCAGCCGCTCCAGGAATATCGCTGGCGACGCAGTACCGAGCACGAAGTCGCGGACCAACCAGCCGCGCGAACGCGGTGCCGTCGCCGGCACGCCGGTGCGCAGGTTGGTGACTGCCGCAAATCGACCATCTCCGCGCAAAGCAAGCCAGGCACCACCGGCGACAAGATCGCGTCCGCCGACGACACCTGCATCCTCGCTCCACGTCCGCGCCGGCCTGCTGGCACGCGCATGGAACTCATCCCGGTTGCCAAGCAGCAGCAACGGGAACCCGGGCGTGGCGTCGATGGAGATCAACAACAGGCACATGGGAGAGCCAAGATCCAGCTTCGTTCGACCGCTACTTTGAAGGCAGTCCGCTCCGCTTCGCCGCACACTGGATTGCTCCTACAGCCGATTGCGTGTTCCCGGCCCATCCGCCATCGCGCGCAAACGCGCCTGCAGCGGCGCCAGACGCGGATCGCCGGGCCTGAGTTCGCGCGCCGCATCGAGCGCGCGCGTGGCATCGGCGCGACGGCCTTCACTCATGCGCGCGTCGGCCTGATCGAGAAAGGCGCGCGCGAGGCGTTCGGCCATCGTCGCAATCGCGACATCGTCCGGCGCGACCTGGCGCACCGCGTCGAGTGAGGCGCGCGCACGTTGCGGCGCGCCTTCGGTCAGCGCCTGCGCGAACAATTCCTTAGCGCGCGCTGGCAGGCGGGCCAAGCCGTCGAGGGCGTCCTTGTCGTTGCCATCGATCGCGAGTGCGGCGCGGTATTTGTCGTACGCGCAATCACCGGGCGGGATGATCAGGTTGCCGGCGGCCGCGGCCTTCACGGCTGCGGCGACGAGCTTGCGCACCTGCGCTGCCTGCGACGGTGATACGACCGCACGCTCGGCATTGATGTCGAGGCGTTCGCGCAACTCCCGCAGTTCGACGCGCGCCGCGCGAAGATCGGGCGACGCCGGAGCGATGGCAGCGGCCGCATTCAGGAGTTTGTCCGCCTGGTCCGGATTACTGTCGTCGAGCGCCGCGTTCGCCTGCACCACGAACGCCTGCGCGACTCCGCGCAGGCCCTCCTTTGCACGCGCGTTGGCCGGGTCCTGCTTGAGCACGCTACGAAACAGATCGAGTGCGGAATCGTCGCTACCGGAGAGCTGGCCGGCGCGTATCTGCGCATCCGCGCGGTCAAGTGTTGCATCGAGCGACGCGCGTTCCGTCGTGTGGGTCTGCGCAATCTGGCCGAGCAGTTCAGGCAGACCAGGATACGACGGCAAGATGCGCGATATGTCATTCGCCCGCGCGGTCGCGCCCTCGATGTCCTTGGCCGCGAGTGCGCCACGCGCCTGGCTGGCCAAGGTGTCCGCGGATTTCTTGAGCCCGGCCAAGGCCAACGCATTGGCCTTGTCGCTGTCCAGAACGCTTTGGTACAGCATGGCCGCACCGTCGGCGCCGACGATCTTGCCCGCTCGCAACGCATTGCCGGCGTGATCGAGGAGTTGCGCGGTTTCGCTGCCACGCGATTCGACCTGCTTCAGCGCTCGGTCGAGCCGATCAATCTCGGTGCCGCCACCGAGCAGATCACGCGCCGCGTCCAGTGCTTCGCGCGCGGCAGCGAGGTCATCGTGTTGCATGTCTGCGTCGGCGATTTCAAGCAAGCGCTGGCCAACCGTTTGCAAGCCTCGCCGTGCGATGTCATTGTCTTGGTCCTGTGCGTGTGCAGCCAAGAACAGCTCGCGTGCGCTGTCACCTTGGTGACCGGTCAAACGGCCGGCATCGAGCGCCTTTTGTGCGCGCGACAAGGTGTCATTGAACTCCGTGCGCGGCAACAGCCGGCGCAAACCGTCCTGATTGTTCCAGGCGACCCCCGCGGCAACGACCAGTACGGCGAGCGCCACGAGCGCAATCAATCCGCGTCTGGATTTGCGTTTGGGGGTGCGCCGCGGCGGCGCCGACGCAATCCGATCCGCCCGCATCACATCGTCGTCGCGCGCATTGATGATTTCATCGAGGCGCCCCAGGTTCGGCTCGGCGCGATCGCGTGCAGGGGCACGTATTGATGGTATTGCATCGGCACCAATTACCGTGTCGGCCGACGAGGCGTCGTGCCACTGCGGATTGGGTATCGCAACGAGTCCGGGCAACGTCTCGTCAAACTCGCTCAGCTCGATTGCCGCGATCGCCGCTGCGACCTCGTTGCCGGTCTGAAAGCGATCCTCGGGCTGTTTCGCGAGCAGTCGATCGATTAACGGCTGCAGCACCGCGAGGCCCTTCGGCAACACCGGCACGGGTTGCGTGATGTGCATGATGCCGATCGCGAGGGAATCGTCGGCGTGGTACGGCACGCGCCCGGTCAGCAGTTCGTATAGCACGACACCGAGCGCGTACAAGTCCGAGCGGCCGTCGATCTGTTTGCCGCGCGCCTGTTCAGGACTCATGTAGTGCGGGGTACCGACGATGGTGCCGGTGCGCGTCACGCGCGGCGCGGCGTCGAGCGCGCGCGCGATGCCAAAGTCCGTCAACGCGGAAGAGCGGTCGGTGCGCAGCAGGATATTGTCGGGCTTGACGTCGCGATGGACGAAGCCTTTTTCATGCGCGTAGTTGAGCGCTCCGGCAATTTCGCTAGTCACGCGCAATGCGAAAGTGGGGGAACTCGCACTGCCATCGCCGGCGAGGACCTGGCCGCCGGCCAGATATTCCATTGCGATGTAATGATAGTCGCCGGCGCGACCGACATCGTGGATGCCCACGACATGACGATGATGGAGGTGCGCGGCGATCTTCGCTTCGCGCATGAAGCGCTCACCGAAATTCGGATCAACCAACAACGCCGGCGACATGATCTTCAGCGCGACTTCACGGTCCACCGACTCCTGTACCGCCAAATAAACCGTCGCCATGCCGCCACGACCGAGCTGGCGCAATAGGCGATATCCGGGAATTTCAATCACGTTTGCGTCCTATCCGCAGGGGTACCCGCCCGTCGCGGACGGGCATCGGATGGGTCATGCAGAATACCACGCGGTATCAGGATGCTGATGGCGTCAACGCCAGGCTCACGAGACCCGCCGCGCCTCGATCACGTTAGGCACCGCGAGCAACCGCGCCAGCAGCCCGCTCAACTGGCCGAAGTCGTTCACGCGCAGGGCGTAGTTCATTTCCGCCAGACCCTTGCGCGCATCGACGCGCGCATTGACCGCGATCACGTGCACGTTCGCAGCCGCGATCGTGGTGCTGATGTCCTTGTGCAGCCATTTGCGGTCATAGCCCCTGACCACGACATCCACGTCATAAGCGCGCGCGCTGCGTTTGCCCCATTCGACCGCAATCAGGCGACCCGGTTCGCGCGCGCGCAAGCTCGCAAGTTGCGCGCAATCGACACGATGCACCGAGACCCCGCGGCCGCGTGTTATGTAACCGATGACCGCATCACCCGGAAGCGGCTGGCAGCACCGCGCCAGCTGGCTGAGCAGGTTGCCGATACCCTCGATGACGATGGCACCCGGATCCGCATTCGGTACGCGTGTTGGCGGTGGCGTGCTATCTGCGGGCAGATCGCGTGGCGTGGTCCACTCGTGCAGCGCGCGTGCGATCTGGCCCGGAGTGACGTCGCCGAGCGCCAGCGCTTCGAGCAGCTCGTCGTGAGTGCGCAACTGGAAGCGTTCGGGCAAGCCGTCGAGGTTCGTGCTGGCCAACGCGAGGCGCTTGAGTTCGCGATCGAGCAGGCTGCGCCCCGCGGCCAGGTTCTGCTGCAAATCGATGCGCTTGAACCATGCGCGCACCTTCTCACGCGCGCGGTGCGTGGTCAGAAAGCCATGCTGTACCGACAGCCAGTCGCGTCGCGGCTCGATGACTTTGGCGGTCAGAATCTCGATGCGATCGCCACTGACAGGCTGAAAGGTCAACGGAACGATGCGCTGATTCACTTTCGCGCCACGGCAGCGGTGACCGACATCGGTATGGATCGCGTAGGCGAAGTCGAGCACGGTGGCGCCACGCGGCAGATCGACGACCTGGCCTTTCGGGGTCAGCACATAGACGCGATCCTCGACGACTTCGGTGCGGAAGCCGGCCAGCAGCGCTGCATCATCGTCGCGCGCTTCCTTGCTTTCGAGCAACTGGCGCATCCACGCAATCTTGCGCTCGAAGCTCGCGTCCGCGCCGCCGCCTTCCTTGTAGCGCCAGTGCGCGGCGACGCCGAGCTCGGCGTGCTGGTGCATGTCGTGCGAGCGGATCTGCACTTCCAGCGTCTTGCCTTCCGGGCCCACGACGGCAGTGTGCAGCGACTGGTACTGGTTGCCCTTCGGGCTCGCGATGTAGTCGTCGAATTCGCCGGCGATGTAGGGCCACAACGTGTGCACCACGCCGAGAGCGGCATAGCACGCAGAGAGATCGTCGACCAGCACACGCAGTGCGCGCACGTCATAAAGTTCGGAGAACTCCAGACCCTTGCGCTGCATCTTGCGCCAGATCGAATAGATATGCTTCGGACGACCAGCGATGTCGGCCTTGATACCCGCATTCGCGAGCGCATCGATCAATTGCTGGCGAGCGTTCGTGATCCATGCTTCCCGGCCGCTGCGACGTTCATCGAGCAGATCGGCAATGCGCCGATACACGACCGGTTGCAGGTAACGGAACGCGAGGTCTTCCAGCTCCCACTTGACCTGCCAGATTCCGAGCCGATTCGCGAGCGGCGCATGGATGTCGGCGGTCAGCTTGGCCAGCGCGCGCTGCTGGGCCTCGGGCGCGTGAGCCGCAGCACGCATGCGCACGAGCTGGCGCGCGAGAAGGATGAACACGACGCGGATATCGCGAATGATTGCGAGCAGGAGCCTGCGCAAACCTTCGGCACCGCCGACGCTGCCGTGCGCCGCGTACAACGACCAGACCTGCTCGGCTGCTTGCTGACCCTCGACCAACGCTTTGACGTCGGTCGGGAAATCGGCGAAATCCGCTGCACCGAGGGATGCACCACTCAGGTTCAGCGCGTGCAATACACAGGCCGCCTGCGCCTCCTCGCCGACGCCGAGCTCGTCGAGCAAGTCGAGGCTGGCGAGCAGCTCGGGTTGCAATTGCAGCCATGCATGATCGGCGACGTCGACACGGCCGAGCGCAAGCCGGCATGCATGCAACACGCAGCCGGTGGGTGATGCGTGCTCCAATTTCGATGCCCACGTGCGCAAGCTTGCGGGAGGTTTGGCAATCGTGTTCACGAAGTGTTGTCAAGTTTCAGCGGTTTGATG
>JBDTWV010000043.1:0-10221 GCA_040006495.1 Dokdonella sp. | reverse complement strand
GGTGCAGCGCTTTCATCCGAACGCGGACAAGGTTCGCCCGCATGACGTGGTCAGCGAGATTGCATCGACCTTGACCAACGAGCTGGACATGCAGCGCGAAGGCGCGAATGCATCGCTGCTGCGGCGCAATTTCGCCGGCTCGGATGATCTCTACGTGCCCGAGGTGATCTGGTCGCACACCACCGATGGCGTGTTGACCCTGGAACGCGTGCGCGGCATTCCGGTCGATGACCTCGCCGCACTCGATGCGGCAGGCATCGATCGTATTGCACTCGCGGAAAAAGGTGTGCGCCTGTTCTACACGCAGGTGTTCCGTGACAACTTCTTCCATGCCGATGCACATGCGGGCAACGTGTGGGTCGATCCTGCGCGACCACAGGATCCGCGCTTCATCGCGCTCGATTTCGGCATCATGGGTTCATTGCCGGAACGTGACCAGTATTGGTTGGCAGAGAACTTCCTCGCCCTGTTCAACCAGGATTACGCGCGCATAGCGGAACTGCATGTGCGCGCCGGATGGATGCCGCCGGATGCGCGCCTCGATGAGCTGGAAGCGGCTGTGCGCACCGTCTGCGAGCCGTATTTCACGCGACCGCTCAGTGAAATCTCGCTGGCCGAGGTCGTGGTCAAGTTGTTCCAGATGGCGCGCCGGCATGAACTGACCGTCCAGCCGCAGCTGATTCTATTACAGAAGACGCTGCTCAATATCGAAGGTGTTGGCCGCCTGCTGCATCCGCAAATTGACATCTGGGCCACCGCAAAACCGGTCCTTGAACGCATCTGGCGCCAGCGCCGCGGACCACGTGCCGCGTTGAAGGCGCTGCGGCGACGCCTGCCGGAATGGCTCGCTGCGGCGCCGGATATGCCACAACTCGTGCACAGCTACCTGACTCAGGCGACCACCGGCCGCATGGAACTTCGCATCGCTTCAGATGATCTGAAGCAGCTGGAGCTGCGGGCAGCGCGCGGGCAGCGCGTCGCCATCTGGCTCGCACTGGCCGTTTCACTGGCGGTTGCCGCGGTGTCGATGGCGACGTTGGCCGCGACTGCGGTGCATTCGTCGGCAGCGGCCGTCGTGGCATGGTGTGCCGGCGCTGGTGCGCTAGCGGCGTTCGCAACCGCTGCATGGAAACGCTGAACGTTTTTGTGATTTTCTGGAGAATTCAATGATGAACAAACTTGGCTTGGTAACGATCGCGTGCGTATTCGGTATGACCGCGTGCAGCCAGTTGCGCGAGCCTGCAGACGCGCAACTCGCCACTCTGCTGCATGGCGAGGGCGCCAGTCCGGCTGATGCGACTGCATTGCTCGACAACAAGGCGATCGATTGCATGCGCTCGTGGTCAGGCAACGAAAAGCTGTTGCAAAACCTTCCGGTCGGCGCAACCAGCGTTGAAGGCAAGAAGGCCTGCCAGGGCAAGCTTGATGGATTGCTCGCCGATGCGGCGCGCAATCCGGAAAAATTCAAATTCGCTGAATTGACTGCGCCCAAGGTTGTGACTCGAGCGATCGAACTGCAGGAGGCGCGTCGAATGGCGGAGTTGGCAAATCCGGCCACGCATGTGCCTCCCGCAGCACTGACCAATCACGAACCCACGCCAGCTCCTTTTGTCGTGCCCGAATCGACGGTTGATCTCGGTGCAGCCGGAGCGCGGCTGAAGGAAGCCGAGACTTTGTGCCAGCAGGTGCAGCAGGCTGCAGCCAAAGAGGCAGCGAATGCATCGCTGAAGGGCCTCGCGCCTTTTTGCGCAAGTAGTCTCAGAACCTTGCGTACCAGCATGCAACAGGCCGCGCGCAATGGCCAAGGCAGTGACCGTCTCGACGTGATTGCCGAAAGCGCAGACAACATTGCCGTTGCGGCAAGAAATGCGCTCGCCAAAGGCAGCAATTGAGGCAACTCGGCCGATCGCCGCCGGCACGCTTGCTAGAATTCCCGCATGCTCGCAATCACCGATGACCTGCAGATTCCCGACCACGAACTCGTTGAACGTTTCGTGCGGTCGGCCGGTCCCGGTGGTCAGAACGTCAACAAGGTCGCCAGCGCGGTCGAATTGCGTTTTGACGTAGCCGCGTCTCGCGTACTGCCGGACGCGGTGCGCGTGCGCATGTTGTTGCGTCGCGATCGACGTCTGACCGACGCCGGTGTCCTCGTCATCCAGGCCAACCGCTTCCGCGATCAGGGCAAGAATCGCGAAGACGCGCGCGCGCGCCTGGCCGCGCTGGTTCGTGCGGCATTGGTCGTGCCCAAGCGTCGCGTGGCGACACGGCCGACGCGGGCGTCGAAAGAACGTCGCATTGATGCGAAGAAGACGCGGTCGGCGATCAAACGCACGCGAGGTGGCGCCTGGAGCGCAGAATGAGCGAGTGGTCCGTCGGCGCGCCGCTGCCACCGGCGATGCCACAGTTTTGCCCGAATCTGTTTCGGTCATGGTGCGCGTGGTGGTTGAAAGTCTGCGGCTGGCGTTTGGTGGGCGAATTTCCGAACGAAGCCAGACTGGTCCTGATTGCCGCGCCACACAGTTCGTGGTGGGACGGCTATTGGGGTCTGTTGTTCAAGGTCGCGACCGGCGCCGACATCTCGTTCATGGGCAAGCGTGAGCTTTTTCGCGGGCCGCTAGGTTGGGCGCTGCGCGCGCTTGGCGGCATTCCGGTCGAGCGCTCATCGACGCACGGGGTTGTCGATCAGATGGTTGAGCGTTTTGACACCCACTCGCAGCTGTGGGTCGGAATTGCGCCCGAGGGGACGCGCAAAGAGGTGCGTGCGTGGCGAACCGGTTTCTGGCATATCGCGCGCGATGCTGGGGTGCCGATTCTGCCGGCTTCATTCGACTATCCATCAAAGACGATCACGCTGGGTCCGTTGTTTCAAGTCGGTGCTGACATGCATGCCGATCTTGCCGCGCTGCGCGCGTACTACGCGCCGTTTCGCGGCAAGCTTCGCGGCGTTGGCGCTCCAGCAGTGCCGCAATCACCTCGTCGATGACGTATTGCGCATGGCCCTGGGTCTTGTCACTGCGCACACCACCATCACGATCAGCCACGCCAGCGCCGCGTTGATAACTAGGTGCCCCTGCTTGGCGGTGTCGGCCAAGCCATCACCGAGCACCGTAATCGCGAAAGTGCCGAGCATGACCATGGTGGTCATTGTGGTGTAATCGAGTGCGCGATTGCCACGGCGCAGACCGGGCCGCACGAGCAGAGCAAATAGACCGAGGAACGGCAGGGCGAGGAGAGACCACTGTAGCCACGCAGCCGCGTGCAGCGTGCGCCCCAATGACGGCTGCGATGTCGGCATCGTTGCGAAATCGCCGCCTTCGACTTCACCGAGGTTTTTCGCGATCCATGGGTCGAGCGCAAGCACGCCGTGTTTAGCGAGGCGCCATGCGATACGTGGATGTCGCAACAGGGTGCGCAATTCCGCGGCGCGATTGAAATGTTCCAGACCGCTGCAGATGCGCTCCGGCAAATCTGGAAATTCCCATGCGTGATGATCGCTGTAGATCGCGCACGCAGGATCGATTCCGAGTTCCTGCAGCAACGCGTCGCGGTCGTCCGCAAAGGGAACCAGCGCGGTGAAAACGACATCCGCGCGGTTGTACTGATCGATCGCATCGATCATCGGGCCGCTACGGTGCAGTTGCACGAACTGCAGGCTGAAGCCGGCCAATGCGCCAAGCGCAAGCGCGAACGCACGCCAGCCGACTCGACCGGTGCGCGTGTGATCGAGAATCATCACGATAACGGCAAGCCCGAGCGGTAGCAGGAGGTGCTGGATCTTCGCGGTGGCCAAGGCGAATGCAGCGAGTGCGATCAGCATGCCGCGATGTCGGCTCCAGATCTGACCGCGCCAGAGCAGAACCGAAGCGATCAACGCATAGGTGGCGATCAGCGCAGTCCATTCCGCATAAAAAGAATTCAGATACAGCGTATTGCCGGGGTCCGCGAACAGCAGTGGCAGGAGCGCCGCGTTCGCGATCGCGGCGCGCGCATCGCCACGCCGCAACCATGCCGACGAGAATGCGATCGACAACGCAAGCAGCGCCAGCCAGCGCCAGGCGCCGATCCAGCGCGCGTTGTGGACGGTGTCGCCATTAATCGCCTCGCCCAGCTTCCAGGTCAGCGCCGTTGCGCCGGTGAACACCAATTCACTCGACCAGTAGCACATCGGATCGCTGGCCGTCATGAAGCGGTAGTTCGCGAACGGCGCCTGCGGGCTGTTCTGCTGCGGCGGGATGCTGGCCGCGCGATCCGGATAGAAATGGAAGCAGTTCGTGTAGCGTGTCTGGTCGTAGCTGTTCGCGTAGGCGTACAGCGGATCGTGTGTCCACAATGCGAATGCACGCAGGGAACCGAGCAGCCACAAGGTCGCCAGCACGATCAGGACGAGCCGCGACGCCGAGCCGCGAAAGACATTCATGGCTGCACGCCACGCTGCAGGGCGCGTCGCGCAAGCACTGCAAATACGAGGCCGAGGCTGGCCAGCGCGTAGTTGATCGACAACTGTGCGTGCTTGGCGAACTCGACATCGCCGTCGCCAAACAACGCGATCACTGCGACAGCCGTTGACCCAACCGCGCACATCAGCGCGAAGCCGCATGCGCGGCGCCACGCACGCCGCAACAGACAGGCCACGAACACGCACCATGGCAATAGCAGCAGTCCGCTTGCGACCGCGCGGTTGTCGCCAAACAGCGAGCTCCACGACGGAACCGTTCGCGGCAGCGGCGTGTAATGGCCACCTTCGACGAGGCCGAGGCCGGGTAGCCACGGCAGCAGCAGTGTCGGAATATGCGTCAATGCCGCAACCAGCGCGGGTGGATCGGAGATCAACAACCACCACAGGGTTGCGCGCGACCACGCGCCGACGTTCGGGCAGGTATTCTCGACCGCACCTGGCATCGCGTAAACGCTCTTGCCGATGTAGGCGAGGCAACTGTCGCTCATGTCGAGCGCGGCGACGACGCGGTCACGGTCGCTGGTTTCTGGCAGCAGCACCAGCAGCGCGAAGTCGGCGCGATTGACCGCGCTGATCGCGTGCGCGATGGGCGTGGCGCGCGCGCTATTGCCGACCTGCACGACAAGTCCAAGCACGCCGCCGACAATCACCGCCAGCACGACTTTTCGTGCGGAGCTGCCGGCCCCGATCAGCAGAGCACCGCCGAGCAGCAGGGGCAAGACGATATGCTGGAATTTGCTGGCGCCGAGGATGGCGGCGCCAAGGGCGGCGATGAGCAGCGCGCCGCGTGTCGGTCGAACCAGCGCGACAGCGACGCCGATCGCGCAAAAGTAGAAGCCGATGGTCGCCGCAGCCTCAGCATAAAACGTGGAAAAGTATATGACGTTGGCGGGGTCCAGGCCGAATAGCGCGAGCCATGCAAGATGCGCGGCTGCGATATCCGGTCGATCCGCGCGCAGCAATGCCACGGTGGCCCAGCCCGCGACGAGCAACAGGCACAGCAGCCGCCATTCGCCGAGGCGCCGAATGGAATGGATGGCGCGTCCTCCCATCACCTCGGACAGCCGCCACGCCTGCGCGACGGGTGCGCTGAACAGCAGGTCCGAGGTCCAGACGCACAGATCCATGGGAAGTGGCTGGAATACAAAGCGCGCCAGAGGCGCCTGCGGGCTGCCCGTTTCGGCCGGCACGCCCGGTCGCCACGGCGCGAGATCGAGGCAGGCGGTATAACGGATCTGGTCGTAGTTGTTCGCGAGCGCGAGCAGCGGGCTGTGTTCGATCAATGCCAGACCACGCGCGCCTGCTACAACGGCCAAAGTGATGATCAGCATCCTGAACCAGACCGGCAGGATTGCGGGTTGACTGGACATTCCGATGTCGCAAGGCGGTGGAAGCGGCGCAGTGTAGGGTGATCGCTGATTCGCCTCAATTGCGGAAAAGTGATAACGGGATCACGGTCGTGATGTGACCGCCTTCCACGTCGGGCCGCCAAGGCGTTCCGCGCGCGGGGTCTGCACACAAGGTACGATTTGCTTCAATCTGGGCATCCGCCCACGAGGGGTAAGGTCATGAAAGCACGTCTGGGCCATTACGACATCGTCGCCGAGCTCGGTCGCGGCGGCATGGGCGTTGTCTACAAAGGCTATGAATCCTCGCTGAACCGGTATGTCGCGATCAAGGTGCTGGCCGATTCGCTTGCGCACGACGAGGGCGTCAAGGAGCGATTCCTGCGCGAGGCGCGCAGCATGGCCGCGCTCAACGATCCACACATCATCCAGATCTATTTCATTGGCGAAGACGAGGGACAGACATTCTTCGTAATGGAATTCGTCGAAGGCGAGTCACTGGGCTCGATGCTCAAGCGCGAAGGCAATCTAACCGTCGCGCAGTCGGCGAAGGTGATCCAGCAGACCGCGCTCGGCCTTTCGACCGCACACGACCGTGGCGTTGTGCATCGCGACATCAAGCCCGGCAATCTGATGATCACCAGTCGCGGCTCGGTCAAGATCGCCGACTTCGGCATCGCGTTGTCGAACGAGGATTTCTCGAAGAAACTGACTTCGACGGGCGAATTCGTCGGCACGCCAGGCTACCTGTCGCCCGAGGTTTGCCTCGGCAAGCCGGTCGATCAGCGCTCCGACATTTTCTCGCTCGGCATCGTGTTGTTCGAAATGCTCACTGGCAAGGTGCCGTTCACCGACGAGTCGCCGCTCGGCCTGATGCTCGAGGTCGTGCAGGCGAAGATTCCGGACGTGCGCCAGTTGAACACTAATGTCGATGCCGAGATCGCACAGATCCTGGCGATGATGATCGCGAAGGATCCCGCAGAACGCTATCAGAATTGCCACGACCTCGCGGCCGCGCTGAGCGCCTATCCACCGGTTGCCAAGGGCGGTCCGATCACAGCACAGGCGAAGCTCTCTGCAGCGGCGGCGACCATGATCGGTGCGAAAACGCCGTTGCCCGCGCCGATGTCGCTCCCGGTCACGCCGGTCACGCCGCTGCGCAACCTGGGCGCTGGCGCGAACACCAAGATCACGCCGAGTGGCCAGCCATTGCCGCCGCCGTTTGCAACCTCGCCGTCGGCAGCGACGCCGCATCAGTCCGTACTCGATCGCACGAGCGCGCCGCCGGCCAAGTCGGTATCGGCGTTGCCGTGGGCGATCGCGGCGATCCTGCTGCTCGGCATAGGCGGCAGCGCGTACGCGTTTCGTGATCGCATTCCGGCATTGAACGGATTGTTCGGCACACCCGCGCAGGTTGCCCGCACTGACGCGAACACCGTGCCGGCCGTTGCTCATGCGGGGGGCGTCGATCAGGTCGCCGCAAGCAATAGTCCGCCGCCGGCAGCGAACACCGCGCAGAGTGCATCGGCATCGATCGCGGCGTCGATGGAGAAGCCCTCCGCGGTGGTGACCGCGGCAACAGCCAATGGCGCGAGTGCACCAGAGTCGAATACGTCCGCACCAGTTGCAGCCGACGCGATTGCGGATGCCTCGCCCAGTGCGACCGATTTGTCTGGTGCGCCGGCGCCTCGCGCATCGCAAGCCGGCATGCAGGCGTTGCATGACTTGCCTGCGGCGCAAGCCGCTGCGAACGCGGTCGAGGCCGCGCCTGCGCCGCGTGTCGCGAAGGCGACGCCGGTTGAGAAACCGGCTGCGCCTGCGAAGCCACGGGTGCCGACCATCGTGGTGGTCGCGGCTGGCGATGAGGTGATTTCCTCGCCGGCCGAAGATGCGCTCGTCAGCCAGCTGCAGAGTCGCGGTTTCCGCGTCATCGAAGGTAATCGCGTGCGCGGCGAACGCCCCAATCTCGGCGCCTACGTGGGCAAGGCCGATGCGGTCGTTTTCGTGCATGCTCGCCCGGTGGGTTCGCAGGAGATGCAGTATTACGGCCAGAGTTCGACGTTGTACACCGTGCAGCTCGGGGTCAAGGCCTACCGCGTTTCGGACGGTAGCGTGATCTGGACTGGCGCGGCGCAGCAGGTCAATTTCACCAGCCTCAATGCAGCCGAAAAAGCTCGCGAAGCGATCGAGCCGATACTCGACAACGTCGACAGTCAGCTCGCCGAATTCCGCTCGCGCGGCAAGCGTGGCTGAAGCCGAACGCGGCAACGCAGACAACGGTCTGGCGCCATGACCGCGCCCGGCGCTGTGGCAGGGATTGGCGCTGGCGTGGCGCACGTTCTATTCTCCGGGCGTCGGACGGTACGCACGTACGGTCGGCAGGCGGAGGATTCGCAATGGTGCTGATGGCTGGATGGGTCGTCGCGATACTGGCGGTGGGTGTTGCTGGCTGGCTGTGGCGCCAGCTTGTGACTGAGCGTGCGCACGCGGGTGAGCTGCTGTACGCCAAGCTCGACCTCGAAAACGACATGGATCTGCTGCGCGCGGATTCGTCGCAGGATGTCGCCGCTGCTGCGGTCGCGGCCGGCCAGAGCGTTGGCGAAATCGCGCGGCATCTGCACGAACCACTGGCATCGATACGCGGCAACGTTGAAAGCACCCAAGTCGATCTCGACGACTATCGCGAGCGGGTCAGGCAATTCGACGCGGCGGTACAGTACTGCCTGCAGCCGGTGGAACTCATCCTCGGTGCCGACAAGGCAAGTCTGGCCGAGCTGGTGAGCCATGTCGAAGGCGCCCGTCGCAAACTATTCGAAACCCGCGCGGCCTTGGAGAAAAATCCGCTGCACAAGCAGGCCGATGCACTGGCCACCGGTCTCGGCGAGTTGCGGACGATGGCGGCGTACACAAGCTCGCTGCTCACGGCGCATCCGCCAGAACCTGTAGGCCCTGCTTCTGCGACTGCTTCCGCCGCCGCCGCCGCCGCCGCACTGCCGGTGGGCGCGCACTGACCACATCCGCCGGCGCATGCGGCTGGGTGGGTTCAGCGCCGATTGGCGCGGGATCGGTCATCGTTGCCAGATCGCCCGTCCCAAGGAAAGCCATCGATGCGATGCAACGCACTTGTTTTCGTCGCGCTCGCGTGCGCCGCTCCGATCTGCGTGCATGCGCAGGATCTGGCCAGCACCTGTCATGCCAGCAGCAGCTACGACCTCACGATCGTGCCCGAAGCGGTGTTGTTCGACCGAGCCGGGCCGGCGCCGCGTCGTGTCAAGTTGCATGCGGGCCGGCTTGAGGTCGATGGCGCGGCGGTGCGGTTGAACACCGAAGATCGTGACCGCCTGACCCTGTTCGAGGAGCAGCTGCGTGCACTGGCACCGAAGGCGCGCGGTGTCGCCAACGATGGCGTCGATCTTGCGATCAGCGCGGTACGCGCGGAAACCGCGAACCTGGGCCTGAGCACGGACACCCTGGCGCAGCTGGATGGCAAGCTCGCCGAGCAAGCCGCCGGCCTCAAGCGGCGTATCGCCATGAGCACCAGTACGCACGACTGGGGCGATGCGTTCGATCGCTATGCCGACGTCGTCGCGGCCGATATCGCACCGTTGCTCGCCTCCGATCTGGCCCGGCAGGCGATGGCGGCGGTGGTCAATGGAGATCTCGACGCGGCCGCCACGCTGCAGAGCCGCGCCGCGGACTTGACCGGTGACCTGCAACCGCGGCTGGAACGCCGCATGCAGGCGTTGCGGCCGCAGATCCAGGCGTTATGTCCGTCGATCAAACGCCTCTACGAACTCCAGCGCGATATCCGTGGCCCGAACGCCCGGCCGCTGGACCTGCTCGAGATCGACGCGCACTGACGCAACAGGCGGCGGAGTCGCGGCGCCACGGTGCTGCGTCGCAATAGATCGCGTCGGATGCATTTTCGCCGCACTGCAGCGTTGCCAACGATCGTTTGAACACCCTAAGATGCGGCGACATTCAAGTCGTTGCCGCCATCAGAGGGATATGCCATGCAGGTTCGATTGATCACGACCGCGGCCATTGTCGCGTCCTTGGTTGCCACGTTCGCGCTGCACGACGCGCACGCCTATGACTACACCGCACCGGTCGCTTTCCACACGGTCGCGAATTTCGATCCCGCTAACGGTGTCATTCCGTTTCCGAACAACCTGTTGTTCAGCGGCACCAAAGATCTGACCTTGAATATTCCGGTCGATCCGAGCGCCGCGGACGCAGGGCCGAAGATCGCGATGAATGCGCTCGATGGGTTCAGCACCAGTGCTCCGTGGTCCGTGACATTTTCGCAGCCGATCGTCCCGACCTCGCTGGTCGGCGGGCAGACGGTGCGCATGTTTGAAGTGACGTTGAGCGGTCCTGGCGGTGGCGTCACCGGCGTCAAACGTGAACTGGCCTCGC
>JBDTWV010000042.1:0-10246 GCA_040006495.1 Dokdonella sp. | reverse complement strand
CATCGGCGCGGCGGCTTGCTCGACGGACACGGCATCAATACCCGCGAGGCCTTTACCGGGGGCTTCGGCGATCCGCCAACCCCTGGGTTCAACAATCCGAACCTTGGCGACTTTCGACTGCGTAGCGAATCCTTCCTGACCGACTACTGCGACGCCAGCCTGTACGCCCCCACCACAAGGGACATCGTACTCAACGAACATTGCGCCGACGATATGCGCAATCCGAACGACTACGGTAGCTGCGATATCGGCGCGTACGAGTCCGATCACGTGTTCGGCAATGGCTACGACTAGCAGCCTATGGATTCGCCGGGGCAGCTGATGATCTCGGCCGGCAGCGACGCGCACCGCCTCGACCCGCTCGCCAATCTGAACCTCGAAGCCGCCGATTACGCGTGGATCACGACGTGTCTGGTCGAACTGGCGAACCGCCATGCGCGGGGCCATCTGGTGTCGAGTCTCGAAGGCGGCTACAGCCTGAGCGCGCTGCGTGAATCGGTGGTAGCACACGTCGGCGCGCTGCTGTCCGGCTGACCGGATGCACACAGCGTTTGCTGCGCGCCACCAGTTTCGGCAAGCTAGCGCCTTCGTTGCGCAAAGAACCCACCCCGTGCTGCCTATTTCCCATCCTGCAAACCGGAGACGCAGCCTCGCGCTCGCCATCCTCCTCGCCCTGCCGGTGGCAGCCTTCGCCGCCGACGGCGCACCCGATTGTCCGGTCGGCACGCTCAAGTGTCCGAAGAAGCCGGTCAGTTGGGAGATGTGCGGCAAGAACGATCTGCTCGACTTCTACGTGCCGGGGTTGCCGATCACCGGCGAGCGCAAGAGCGTCGCGCGCGATGCCAGCGCGCTCAAGGTGACCAGTCCGGACAAGACCCATTACGTACTGGAGGGCAATGCCGAGATCAAACAGCTCGATTTGCTGGTGCATGCGCAGAAGATCACGTACGACAGCGAAACCACCGATTTCATCGCAGCAGGCCCGGTGCACTACCAAGACCGTGGCTTGCTGCTCAGCGCGAACAGCGCGAAGGGCAATTCCGACCTGGACCAGTGCACGCTAGACGGCGTGCACTATCAACTGTTGAGTGCACGTGGCAACGGCATCGCCGAAGTCGCGGTAATGGACGACCCGGGACACGCGATCCTGAAGAACGCCACCTACTCGACCTGCAACCTGAGCAATCAGCAGTGGGCGTTCAGTGCCCGCGAGATTGACATGGACCAGGCCGAAGGCATCGCGCGGGCGCACGACGTCACATTCCGGATCCGCAACGTACCGGTATTCTGGCTACCGTATGCACGCTTTGCAGTCGACAATCGGCGCATGAGCGGTTTCCTGTACCCGGACGTCGGCTACAGCAGTCGGCGCGGCTTCGACATGACGCTGCCCTACTACCTCAACCTCGCACCGAACTACGATGCGACGCTTTTGCCGCGACTCATGACTGATCGCGGCGCGATGCTCGGCGCGCAGTTCCGTTATCTGACCGACAGCAGCAAGGGTCAGGTCAATGTCGAATACCTGCCCAACGACCGCAACGTCGCCGACGAAACACTGAAATACGGCGAAGCGCTGCCGAGCAGCCGCTGGTGGTACCAGTGGCAAGACGCGACCTCGATCAGCCCGAACTGGGCGGCTGCAATCAATCTCAACCGCGTGTCCGATGACCGCTACTTCGAAGATCTCGGGCGCGGTCTGTACAGCTCGGCGATCAGCTTCCTGCCCTCGAGCGCATACCTCAACGGACACGGCAGTTGGTGGAACGCGAGCATCGGCGGTGACGAATACCAGATTACCGACCCAACGCTCAGCAGCCAGTACGAACCCTATCGTCGTTTGCCGCGCGCAACCTTCACTGCCGAGAACGCCGTCCTGGGCAACCTGACCGCTGGCGTCAATTCCGAATTCGTGGCGTTTTCGAAGTCGAACGCGCTCGAAGGCCAACGCATCGACCTGTTCCCGTATCTGTCCTATCCGATCGAGACGGCGGCCTATTTTGTCCGCCCCGAAATCGGCTACCGCTACACCGGGTACAACTTGGAAAACATCCAGTACGCCAACGCTCCGCAGTTGACCAGCCGCCGCCCGCACGATGGTGTGCCGATCTTCAGCCTCGATACCGGCCTGATCTTCGAACGCAGCCTGCAATTGGGTGGCGAAGCGTGGACCCAGACGCTTGAGCCGCGCGCGTACTACTTGCGAGTGCCCTACCGCGACCAGAGTAACTTGCCGGTCTTCGACACGCAGGAGATCCCATTCAGCTTTGGCGAGCTGTTCCGCAGCAACCGCTTCGTCGGCGCGGATCGCCAGATGGATGCGAACAACCTGTCGCTGGCGCTGACCACGCGCTTGCTGGAAGACGCGACCGGCTCCGAGCGTATTTCCGCGAGCATCGGCCAGATCCGCTATTTCAACGACCAGCGCGTACAGCTGCCGGGCGTGCCACCCACTGATTTCGGTGGGTCGGCGTATGCCGGCGAAATTGACCTGCATTTGTCCGATCGCTGGCGCGTCGTGCTCGATGAGCAATGGAATCCGAACTCGCACCAGACCGATCTTTCCACATTCACCCTGCAGAACAAGTTCGGCACGGATGGCGTCGTGAATTTTTCGTATCGCTACCGCCGCGATTTCCTCGAGCAGATCGATGTTTCAGCCGCAGTGCCGATCACGCCGAGCTGGCGCGTGATCGCCCGCGAGAACTATGCACTGAACGATCCGCTCGCCTTGCCAACCGATCCGAACGGCAGGAACGGCCGAACCCTGGAGCGCTTCATCGGCGTCGAACATGACACCTGCTGCCTGGCTTGGCGCGTGATCGCACGACACTGGATCAACAACATCGAGGGAGTTGCCGACAACGCAGTCTACTTCGAGGTCGAATTCAAAGGTGTTGGCTCGGTCGGCCAGAAGACAGACAGCTTCCTGCGCCGTGGTATCCTTGGGTATCAATAGCTTGGGCTTGTCATCCATGGCTCGCGCGCCGCTCGTGCAGCGCCAAAATCCGTGTTCAAGCCATTCCGTTTTCGGCCGCAGTGCCGCGCCGAAGCGGATCGCAGGTGTCTTTCTTCAAGGTGCCCCGCGCACCGAATCACTCGGAAACCCCATGAAATCATTCCTCCTTGCCCTTGCCATCGTCCTACTTGTGCCGATCGCCGCGCCCCGTGCGACCGCACAATCGGCGACGGTTCAGCCGATCGACGGAATTGCCGCCGTCGTCGACGACGGTGTTGTGCTGCAGAGCGAAGTCGATCGCGAGATCGACCGCGTGACCAAGCAGTACGCAGGAAACCCGCAACAGCTGCCATCGCGTGACGTGCTCGAACACCAACTGCTCGACCGGTTGATCCTGGACAAGCTGCAGATCGCACGCGCCGAATCAACCGGCGTGAAGGTCTCCGATGCCGATGTCGATCAGGCCCTGACCGGGATCGCCCAGCAGAACCGGATGGATGTCAGCCAGCTGCGCGGTGCGATTGAGCACCAGGGCATGGACTACGACCAGTTCCGCAAGGGTGTGCGCGATCAATTGACCATCCAGCGCCTGCGCCAGCGCGTTGTGCAAGGCCGCGTCCATATCAGCGATGCCGAAGTGGAAAGCCTGATCAAGAACGGTCACCTGCATCAGGGCCAGCTCCACCTCGGCTATATCGTGATCAATGTGCCGGACGGCGCCACACCCGCTCAGGTCGACGAAGCCCACGCGAAAGCCAACGACGCCAAGAAGCAAATCGATGGCGGCATGGATTTCTCCGCTGCCGCAATCCGCTACTCGAATGCCGAAAACGCCCTGCAAGGCGGCGACCTCGGCTGGCGCAGCGCAAACGAACTGCCGCCGGCACTCGTCGATGTGGCAGAGAAGCTCCAGGATGGCCAAATGGCCGATCCGGTGCGTGGCCCGAACGGTTTCTACCTGATCAAGTTGATCGGAAAACGCGACGGCGGTGCACAGATGGTAACCGAGTACCACGTGCGCCACATCCTGATCAAACCCAGCGAACTGGTCTCCAACGAACAGGCCGAAAAGAAAGCCGCTGCCGTGCGCAAGGCAATCGTCGCCGGTGAGGATTTCGCCAAAGCCGCGAAGGACTCCTCCGAAGATACCGCGACCGCTCGTCTCGGCGGCGATCTGGGCTGGTTCGCAGACGAATCGGCATACGGCACCAAGATCGCCCAGGTCGCAAAAGGCCTGAAGAAGGGCGAAATCTCGGAACCGTTCGAGACCGATGCCGGCTGGCACATCGTGCAACTGGTTGATACGCGCACCACCGACAAGTCAGGTGACATGCAGCGCGACGAGGCCAAGAACATCCTGTTCCAGCGCAAGGCCCAGGACGATTACGAAAGCTTTCTGCGCCAGCTGCGCAGCGAGGCCTATGTCGAAATCCGCCTGCCCGGCGGCGCGGACGCGGCGGCGAAACCCGCTGGCGCACCCTAAACAACGCGCCAGGCGCGATGCTTCCGGGCCAGAGATTGGCAAAGCGCATCGCGCCTTCCGGCGCTCCCACGACAGCAGCACGGGGAGCGGACTTTGTGGACGTAGCAAACCGCGATGGTTGTGAGCCGGTGATTGGCAAACGGCATGGCGCGTCCGGCGCTCCCACAACACCTGCACGGGTAGCGGACTTTGTGGGAGCGCCGGAAGGCGCGATGCTTCTCCAAGCCCATCGCGGCTGACCCTGTCCACATGAGCGCGCACTCACCTTGAACGCTGAAGGACGACTTCCCCGCCTCGCACTGACCGCCGGCGAACCGGCGGGAATCGGTCCTGAGTTGATCGCGAAACTCGCCGCCGGCGACATCGCCGCCGACCTGGTTGCGATCGCCGACCCCGGGTTGCTTTCCGATGCGGCGCGCGCTGCAGGTATCGCACTGCGCATCACGCCGTACGATCCAACACAGCGGGTCATCACACGTGTCCCAGGTGACCTTCGCGTCGCGGCGCTTTCGCTGCAGGTCACGGCGAACCCCGGAACGCTCGATCCACGCAATGCGGCCTATGTGCTGGCGACGCTCGCGCGCGCCGCGGATGGCGCAAGCAGCGGCGAATTCGACGCGATCGTGACCGCGCCCGTGCACAAGGGCGTCATCAACGACGCCGGCGTTCCGTTTACCGGCCACACCGAATTCTTCGCACGTCGCGCCAGCTGCGATGTCGTGATGATGCTGATCGCCCCCGGTGGCGGTCGCGTCGCCAGTGGCGGCGACCTGCGCGTCGCACTCGCAACCACGCATCTCCCGCTCGCCGCTGTGCCGGCCGCGGTCAAGCGCCCCGCACTGGTGCGCACACTGCGCATCCTCTGCGACGAGTTAATCGCCCGCTTCGGATTGGCCACCCCGCGCATCGCCGTGCTCGGCCTCAATCCGCATGCGGGAGAAGGCGGCCACTTGGGCAGCGAGGAGATCGACGAGATCGCACCCGCCATCGTGCAACTGCGCGCGGCCGGTTTCGACGTGCAAGGTCCGATTCCCGCCGACACTGCATTCGTGCCGAGTCAGCTCGCTCGCTACGACGCGGTTCTCGCGATGTACCACGACCAGGGTCTGCCGGTGCTGAAGCACGTTGGTTTCGGACACGCAGTCAACGTCACCCTCGGCTTGCCCTATATCCGCACCTCGGTCGATCACGGCACCGCGCTCGATCTGGCTGGCGGCAACCGCGCCGATGCGGGCAGCCTGCTCGCGGCGGCACGGCTGGCGATGGAGCTTGCATCGCACGCTAGGCGGCAGCCGAAATAGCTCCCATGCGCACGTCGCCACAAAGGCGGTTGCAAGCCGACCAGACCGCCCGCAACCGCCTGGGCGCCCATGCGCAACGCACTCGGCAATGGCCGACTTCGGTTGACCCCCATGGGGTCGACTGCGACTATCTGCGCAGGACAATCTGCGAGAGGGAAGCATGAACGCGATTCGATGCGGGCGCTTGGCTGTGACCGTTGCGCTTTTCTGCGCGAGTCCGTTCGTCCACGCCAACGGCCCCGGCGGTCCCCGCTTCGTGGAGATTGGCCATACCGTCGCAACATTCAACTCTGCGGCGGCCGGACGCTTCGCCACCGCAGATGTTGATGGCGATGGCATCCAGGATCTGGTCTTCGGTGGAATGTCTGGCACTCCAATCCTGTTCGTGCTGGGCAAGCAAACGGACGGAAGTATCGGACTCAAGCAATCGAAAGTCGTGCCCGATGACGGCAATCTCGTCCGCGTCCTGGCGTGGCCGGTCGCCGCCACCCCGCATATCGTTTCAGTCGGCGCGAATGGAATCGTGCGCGACTACAGCGGATGGCCGCTGGCAGAACAACACAGTTTCACTATCGCAGTCGGTGCGGTGGCCGCGGCCATCGGCGACGTCGACGCCGACGGCAACGACGACCTGCTGCTGCTGACCCAAGACCACCTCTACGCGTATGCGATGGCCACGGGGCAACCGGAGTGGAACTACGCTGTATCCGGTGCCACCGATCTGGCGCTGGCACAACTCGATGCTGACCCTGCTCTTGAGATCATCCTGGGTGGGATCAGCCCCGGCTTGGTGCTGGATGGCGCGACGCGTGCAACCGATTGGCAATATGTCGATGGCTTTGGCGTCAAGCTCGCAACAGGTGCGTTGAGCGCAGGCGGCGGCACCCAATGGGTCGGAGCCGAGGGCTGGTCGCAGTTCACCGTGTTTCGCGCAATGCCGTGGTCACCGCTGTGGAGCGGTACCGCGTCGCAGGACATCGGTGCGATCGCCACCGCCGACCTCGACAACAACGGTCACGATGTCATCCTGCTGGGCGACGGGCAATGGGGTGCCGTTCACGTCTACGACAGCAACACGCACCAGCAGCGTCTGCAGATCCCCAATAGCGGCTGGGGCATCAATGCCATGGCCAGCGCGGACCTCGATGGCGATGGCGTCCCCGAGATTGCTTTCGCCGCGGCAGAAGCGTCCCTTGGGGATTCTTCGCTGCTCACCGTCGCCGATAGCCGCAGCGGTGTGGCGAAGTGGCAATTGATGCCTGCCAGTGGTCCATTCGTTGCGGCTGCGCTGGGCGACGTTGACGGTGACGGTCGCGAGGAACTTGTCACCGCCGTGACGAACGGCTCGCTACCGGGCACGATCGCGGTTTTCGATGCCCAGACCGGTATCCAGAAGTGGCGCAGTCCGGCCTCGATCGGCAACGCCAACGATCCGTTCTACATGTCCACGGCCAATATCAAGCTGATACCACACACGACCACACCGGGCATGGACATCGTTCTGGCTGGGACCTCCTTTGATGGCCGCATCGTCGTCGTCGACGGCACCACCATGGCAGTCAAACTGCAGATCGGCGCCTACGCTTCCGGGCCCATGCAATCGCGCGCGATCACGGATCTGGCGCTATTTGATTTCAACGGCGATGGTACAAATGATTTCGTTGTCGCCACCCACCCGGTCAGCACCGGCGCAACGGGTGCTGAGTTGCAAGTGTTTTCAGGAGTGGACGGCCACCCGCTGTGGACCTCGGTCGCAATGGGAAGCGGCTTTGCAGGCATCAATGGCGTACTGGTCACGAACACACCTGGGAACGCAGCCGGCAGCGAGTTGGTCGCGGTATTGCCCGATAGCTTGCGTGCCTACAACAGCCAGACGCAACTGCTCGACTGGGTACTCGCGGCGACCTGCGATGGTGCCACCTATGTCCCACACGGTGTTAACGGACCGGAGATCGCGGTGTTCGTTCAGGGCGGCGCGCTGACGTTCTACGACGCTTCGACGCAAGCGTATCTGCGCAGCTACGTGTTGCCCGCGCCGCTGCGTGCAATTACGGCACTGGATGGCGATGTGCATGCGCTCGTCGCGTCGACTGGCGATGCGCTGGCGCTGATCGATGGCAGCGACGGTACGATACACGCGAGTTCCGACTATCTCGGTGCAGATCCCGCGCTCGGCAACCAGCTAGCAGTGCTGCAGCAGGGTGGCTCGGTCTGGCATGTCGCTGCCGGCAGCCAAGCGGCGATGTTTCGCTATCGTCTCGAATTGAGCGATCGAATCTTCGCTGACTCGTTCGATAGTCACTAAGGTAAGCCTCAACGTTGCGCCGATTGCGTCATGCACCAGGCGCACCGCGGATCCGGCACGTGATCCGTTACGATGCGCGCATGCACGACGACCGTCACATCCACAAGAAACGCTTCGGCCAGCACTTCCTGCACGACGCGACCATCCTGAGCCGCATTGTGCAGGCGATCGCGCCACAGTCAGGCGACCGCGTCGTCGAGATCGGGCCGGGCGAGGGCGCGATGACGCTGCCGCTGCTACGCCAACTCGGACGCATGACGGTGATCGAACTCGACCGCGATCTGATCCCACGTCTGCGCGCCGCCGCAGTCGGTATTGGCGAGCTCGATATCGTCAACGCAGACGTCCTCCACGTGGACCTTCGCGAGCTCGCTGTGGGCACACCACTGCGTGTGGTCGGCAACCTGCCCTACAACATTTCATCGCCAATCCTGTTTCATTGCATCGAGTATCTCGACGCGATCAGCGACATGCATTTCATGTTGCAGAAAGAGGTCGTCGAACGCATGGCCGCTTCGCCGGGCAGCAAGGTTTATGGGCGGCTCTCGGTGATGCTGCAACTGGCCTGTCGTGTCGAACCGCTGCTCGAAGTGCCGCCCAGCGCGTTCAAGCCGCCACCGAAGGTCGATTCGGCCGTGGTACGACTGACCCCACGCGCAGTGACAGATCGACCGGACAACGACGCCAGCGCAACCATCGCGCGGGTGGTCAAGGCGGCGTTCGGACAACGCCGCAAAACGCTGTCGAATGCGCTGACCGATATTGCCAGCGTCGAGCAAATCGTCGCCGCCGGCATCGATCCGCGCACGCGCGCCGAGCAACTTTCACCTGCCCAGTTCGTCGGTTTGGCAGCGACAATCGGAGCGATCCCGCCACCACCGGCACCGCGCGTGCGTCGCTCGGGCCACACGTGAAACGAACAATTCCGCAGCAGACTGCGCTGATCCGGTGCGATTGCGCGTCGCGGAGCGCAATCCGCCCTTGCCCGCGCGCCTCGCGTCCGTGAAAATCCAGTCCATGAACGGCAACAAACCTTACGACATCACCATTTCCGTTGACACGCGGTTTCTGGACAATCAATCGGAGCCCTCCGACAACCGCTACGCATTCGCCTACACGATCACGATCGCCAATCGTGGCACCGTCGGCGCGCGCCTGTTGTCGCGCCACTGGGTCATCACCGACGGAAACGGCAAAGTCAGCGAAGTGCGCGGCGACGGCGTGGTCGGCGAGCAACCCTGGATGCGCCCTGGCGACGACTATGAATACACCTCGGGCGCCGTACTCGAAACCGCCCTCGGCACGATGCACGGCAGTTACCAGATGATCGCCGACGACGGCACCCACTTCGACGCGCAGATCCCGGCATTCCTGTTGTCGGTACCGCGGACCGTGCACTGATGGCCACCTGGGCCATCGGCGACATCCAGGGCTGCCACCACGAACTGGTCCGTTTGATCGACAAGCTGCGGTTCGACCCCAGCCGCGACAAACTGTGGTTCTGCGGAGACTTGGTCAACCGTGGCGGTCAGTCGCTGGCGGTGTTGCGACTGATCAAGTCGCTCGGCTCCAGCGCAGTCGTCGCACTGGGCAATCACGATCTCTCACTGCTGTCGATCGCAGAACGCAAGCGCGACGACCAGGCACGCGTGAACCCGGAATTGCGCGAAGTGTTGTTTGCGCCGGATCGCGACGACCTGCTCGATTGGCTGCGCGCACAACACCTGTTGCATGTCGATCGCGAACTCGGATTCGTGCTCGTCCACGCGGGGCTGTTCCCGCGCTGGACGATCGCGCAAGCGGAAGAAATGGCGCGCGAGATCGAAGAGAAACTGCGCAGCGAAAGCGCGCGCCGATTCCTCAAACAGATGTTCGGCAACAAGCCCGATTTGTGGACCCCGAAGCTGCGCGGCATCGATCGCTGGCGCGCCGGGATCAACGTGTTCACGCGGATGCGCTACTGCGATGTGCGCGGACGCATCTCGTTCGCGGACAAAGGTGCGCCTGGTACGCAGCGACCGGGCTTGTATCCCTGGTTTGAAGTTCCGGGCCATCTCAAGCGCGAACTCCGCGTGGTATGTGGACATTGGTCGACGCTCGGGCGCTTCGCCGGTCTCGGCATCCATGCGATCGACACCGGCTGCGTGTGGGGCGGCACGTTGACCGCGCTGCGGATCGACAGCGAGGAGCCACAATTC
>JBDTWV010000041.1:0-10311 GCA_040006495.1 Dokdonella sp. | reverse complement strand
TCTCGCGCTTCCAGATTGAAACCCAGATCGAAAATGCGTTCGATCGCACTGTGCGCCTGCCGTCCGGCGGCTCGATCGTGATCGACCAGACCGAAGCATTGACCGCTATCGACATCAACTCGTCGAAAGCGACCAAAGGTCATGACATCGAAGAAACCGCGTTCAACACGAACTGCGAAGCGGCTGTCGAGATCGCGCGCCAGGCGCGCATCCGCGATGCCGGTGGCCTGATCGTGATCGACTTCATCGACATGGATTCACCGCGCCATCAGCGCGACGTCGAGGAGAAACTCAAGGAAGCGCTCAAGGCCGATCGCGCCCGCGTGCAGATCGGCCGCATCTCGCGCTTCGGCCTGCTCGAAATGTCGCGTCAGCGCTTGCGTCCGAGCCTCGGCGAAGCCACCCAGATCGTGTGCCCGCGTTGCGAAGGCCATGGCCGCATCCGCGGCGTCGAGTCGCTGTCACTATCGGCGCTGCGTCTGGTCGAGGAGCACGCGATGAAGGACAGCACCGGCCAGGTGCTGGTGCAGGCACCGGCGAGCGTTGCGAACTTCCTGCTCAACGAAAAGCGCCATCAGTTGACCGAAATCGAAGCACGCCACAACGTCAATGTGATCGTGGTCGCCGACGACAAGCTGGAAACGCCGCATCTTGAAATTCAGCGCCTGCGCGGCCCCGAGATCGGCGAAGAAGTTCGCCCGAGCTACCAGCGCGTAACGCCGATCGCACCGACCCCACTGCCGCAGATGTTGCGCCCGAGCGAAGAGCCCGAGCAGCCAGCTGTCTCCGGAATCGTGCGCTCGTCGCCCGCACCGGAGCGCCCCGAGCCGGCTGCACCGGTCGCCTCCCCGACTACGCACACTGTTCCCGCTGGCGGCTTGCTCGCCCGCTTCGTCGGCTGGTTCCGTTCGGGCACGCAGACGTCCGCGCCTGCACCGGCCGCTAGAAAGTCCGGATCATCAGAACCGCGCCGCGGGCAGCAACCGTCGCGTACCACATCGTCGTCACGTCCCGGATCAACTTCAAATCGTGGCGGCCAACCGCAGCGCCCGCGTCCTGAAGGGAGCGCGCAGCCGCAAGGTCAACGCGAGGGTCGTCGTGACGGTCGCCCTGGTAGCCAGGCCGGCGAGCCACGCAGCGGACAAGGTCAGCGCCAATCGGGACGTGGCAACCGTCGCGACGAACGTGGCCCGCGCAACGGTGGCGAAACGGCTGCGGTATCCGAGCAATCGTTGAGCACCGAACCACGCCTCAATGCCGCCCTGCCGCGACCAGCGGTGGAAGAGACGGCATCGACTCCACGCAACACGCCGCCACCCACAGCTGAAAAAAAGGTGCCGGTCGCCGCTGCAGCGCCATTGAATGGCGAGGGCAAGTCCGAAGAAGAAACCGGTGGCGAGGAAATGCGCTCACGCCGCCGCGGTCGCCGTGGTGGCCGCCGCCGCCGCAAGGATGGTCCCGCCGATGCCGCTGGCGGCAACGTCGCCCAGTCAGGCACGTCCACGGATTTCGATGACGAGGATTCCGGTCACGAAGCCCACGCGCCACACGCCGAACACCGCAACAACAACACGCCCACTGCGCCTTCGCATGCGTCCGACCGCGCGTTTGTTGCAACTCCGGACACGCCACCGGGCTCGGTAGCCGCAGCAGCGACTGTGCGGACCGATCGTCATGGCGACGGCGAACCACGCCCCATCGTCAAGCCGAACGCAACTGAAGCGGTGATCGAACCGCGCAACCAGCCGGCTGAAGTCACGACGCAGCCGATTGCGGCAACGCCCGTCTCGTCGATCCCAGTGGCAACGTCCACGGCAGCAAGCGTCGAGCGCGCGCCATCCGCACCGGTTGGGCAACCCGCGGAGCAGCCGGCCGCGAAGCCAGCACCAGCGCGTACGCCGGAGTGGGACACGACACCGACGCAAGTCATGCAGTCCCCCTCAGTGCCGCACCCGGCACCCGTTGCGACGCCCGCACCGAGCGTTGTCCCAGCGGCCCCGGCGCGTCCTGCTCCGCTACCTCCCCAACTGGCAGCGCCCGCGGCGCAGACACCATCGACCGCACCCGTGAGCACGCCTTCGGCGGCATCGGCTCCGGTCACCACTCCGGCTCCGGCTGCGGCGCCCGCGCCTGCAAAAATTGCTCCGGCGGCGACTTCGCCTGCACCTGCTACTGCGCCGTCGGCAGCCCCCGATGCCGCACAGCTGCAGTCGGCACCGATGGATCGCGGTCGCACGCTCGACCTTCCGCTGTCGAGTCCCCTCACACCGCAGACGAGCCCGCTCGAAGCGGCACCACGTCACAGCGCCGATGCGCACAAGCCGGCCGGCGAAGGATCGAAGGCGGAGTGAACGTCAAAAGCTGCGCGCGATATTCGCGCGCAGCTTTCAATCAGCGCGTGCGCTGGTTCGGTCGTCGAGCAAACCGTGCAATTGGGCCAGGTGCGCCAGTGCAACCGGATTGTCGACACCGAGTTTCTCGAACAAACGGTATTTGTAGGTGGCGACCGTCTTCGCACTGAGATTCAGCAGCTTCGCGATGTGTTGCATGTCGCGACCTTGCGCGAGCATCAGCGCGACATCGAGCTCACGCGAGGACAGTGCCTCAAACGGCGTCGCCGCATTGCCATCGAGCGCGCCAAGCGCCAACACCTCAGCGACATCGGGCGATAAATAGCGCCGCCCATCGGCAACCTGCCGAACGGCGCGAACCAATTCGTCGGCAGTGCAGCCCTTGGTCAGATAGCCGCTCGCACCCGCCTCGATCAGGCGTTTCGGGAATGGCGCTTCATTGAGAACGGTGAGGATGACGATGCGCGTGGCCAGCTTGTGCTTGCGCACACGATCGGTGAGCTCGATTCCACTGATCTGCGGCATATGCACGTCGACCAATGCCACATCCGGCTTCGCACTGCGGATCAGTGCAAGCCCTTGTTCGCCATCGGCGGCCTCGCCAACGACCTCAATACCCGATTGCTGCGCGAGGATCATGCGAAAACCGGTACGGACCAGCTCGTGATCATCGACCAGGACAACACGAATCATGACACCCCCAAGATTGCTCCCCAACATCCGTTGCGACCATAGCGCAGTTCCGCAGCGCATGGGGCATCAGCTGGGTTAAAATTATCCGCTTCGCCGTGACAAAACGGACACGGAGGGATGGCCGAGCGGTTTAAGGCACCGGTCTTGAAAACCGGCGTGGTAGCGATACCACCGTGGGTTCGAATCCCACTCCCTCCGCCATATACACAAAGCGCCCCTAGTGGGGCGTTTTGTGTTTTAGGGCAATCACAAATTTTCGAACTAGCGCTCCGTCCCGGAGAAATGGCGTGGACTGTCACGCGAAAATGCCAGCGGAGACCTGACAGCGCAGCACGCCGAGAAACCCACATCACGGTCAAACCGTGCATCAGTTGTAGGGCGAGAGCCGCGATCGGGCATCAAATCAGGGCAGTCGCTGGGCTCGAGGCCGGGCACTTCCCGCCCCTGGTCACGCACGACCTCAATGCGCGTGGCGAAGTGATGCCCGTGCACGTCGTGTCCGGCGCGCAGACCGGCCTGACCGGCTCGGTTGGCACTCCGATCTACGTGCCAACGGACCGGGTCATGAAGCATGGATTCGACTGAGAGTCGCGAAAATGTGATGACGGAAGCTGGCAACATTACTGCTGCGCCCACGCGCTATGGGCGCGCCGGTGTGATCTCGCGCGTTCGTGGGCTCTGGAAGGGGTGGAAAACGGGGCATGTTCAACTTGCACAGATCAGGAAGAGAATCTGCCCAGGCATTCGGCTCAATCCGTCTCCGCACGGCGATCGAAGCGCGAACTGGCGGGAGTACCGGACCCGCCAAACCGTTGGGTCAGAGTCGCTGGCCCCAGCGCTGCACGTGCGCGTATGGCGGCGCTGCAGTCGTACCCCACGCGCGTTCGATGGGGCAGCTGCATCTGTGGCGAGTGCCCGTGCGGCGCGCGTAGTCTGGGGACACGATCAACAACTCGTCCAATATTCGTCAAATCGCTGACTTCATTTTGCGAAATCGTTGGCCACTCCGGCGTGCTGGTGACTTCGTCTGATCAATTTTCCTGGATCCCAACTCGAATCCGCTCGCGAAGACCGTATTCGGGACCATCCTGGTTTCGTGGCGGAACGCGCCGAACCTGCTTCTGGACGTGCCATGCCATGAAGGTGGGCCCTGAAAGGTTTCCGCGAGTTGATTGCCGATGCGCAGGCCTTCGCCGAGCGGAGCCACTTTACGCCAGTGGTGCCCCAATCGATCCTGCTACTCGCCAACATGGGGACGTCCTCGAAAACAGGCGACTGCTACAAAACGTGCTACCCGCTTTCTGTTTTGCGCTAACGTCAACGTAGCGTTGTGCAATCCACAATCAGCCCAGCCTCATCCCTACTCCTTTTTGAATAGATTACGACACACATGCGAACCTTTGTACTGCGAGCGCGGGCGGCGCCCACGGACAGCCAAAAATTGTGGGCGTCCGTCGGCGCGGAGGCCCATACCGAAATCCTTGCGCACACGCTGATGAACGCGATTTTCGTAGCCCAGTCCCATCGTCCAGATGTTTCAGTCTACCTGGTGCTGGAAAGCACCCAGGACTACTCCCGCACGATCCGATTCGACTCCAACGCCATGCAAGACATCGGTGGCTTCGACGAGCGCGCACTGCTGGGCAAGATCGCCAAAGCGCTGGATGCGTCCAGCGGAATGGGCAAGGAAGAATCGCGACCGGTCGAATCAGGCGTCACGGTGCGTACGCTGAGCTTCGAGCGACTGGTGCAGGAACTGTCCGAAGACCATCAGCTGTTCGTGATGGACAGGAAGGGCACACCGATCCGTGAGCAGGTATTCGGAGGCAATCCCTGCTTCCTGCTGACCGACCACATACCAATGCCGAAAAAAACCTTCCACAGCCTGGAACGCATGGGTACGAACAACATCTCGTTGGGATCGAAAATGCTGTTTGCTTCGCAATGCGTTGTATTGGTCCATCACGAGCTGGATCAGCGATAACGGACCCCCGGTGCCAGCGGCGCTGTTTATATCCGCCTGATGGAACCGCTGCGCCGCACTTTGGAAGCGGGTGATGCCGATTGATCGATCCCGTCGATGAATCGACTTCTGCTTGGTTGTCCTGCCGCCGAGGACACAGGTATACGACACAATTAGAGCAATTTGTACATTCCACGGCGCTCGCCAACGGACGCGTGGCGCCTGCAAATCGAGCTGTCGTTCCGGGATCACAAACCCCATTGCTACGGACAGGCCATCGAAAGCAGGCCACATCTTAGGCGGCCAGTTTGCACTTGTTCAGCGGAACCCCAAGGGTGGAACCGCTTCGGTGTCGCGACTGGCGCACAACTTGGCGGGCACGCGGGACCTGCAAAGATCGGGTGACCTAGCATGCCGCCGCATCCTGCAGAAATTTCAATCCGATCTTATTTTCCATCTGTTCCTTTTTCATGCTAGCGGTTCCATTTCGTTGCCCCGCTTCGGTTTGGTATCTTGTGGAATCATCCATTCCACGATAGTCCACCCGAAGGCCACCGCCATGTCGCCAACACCCAACCGTTCCCCATTCGCCGCCAGCTGTATCAAATGCTCGCACCGCTGGACATTGGCGGTCGTTCTCGTGCTGGGCGCCATCGCTTGCGCGCGCGCGGCCGTACCGGAGTGCTTGCCACCGCCGGACCAGAGATTGCCCAACGAGATACCCGGCATCGAGGTGTCGAACGAACAGATCCTCAAGGCCATCAACCAGGTCGACAGCCTCGCCCATCAGGCAATGGTTTCTTCAAAAATTCCCGGCATGGCGATTGCCATCGTCCACGGTGGCCAGACCGTGTTCGCCAAAGGGTATGGCGTGCGCAGTCTGGACACAGGCGCTTCGGTGGATGCCGATACGGTGTTCCAGCTCGCCTCCATTTCCAAGCCGCTAGGGGCCACAGTTGTGGCGCAACAGGTCGGTAAAGGAATCGTCGACTGGAACGCACCTATCCAGAAGTGGATGCATGATTTCCAGTTGTCAGATCCCTATGTCAGCGAGCACGTGACTCTCGCCGACTTGTACTCGCATCGCTCCGGCCTCCCCGAACATGCGGGCGATCTGCTGGAGGACATCGGCTATACGCGCGCGCAAATCCTCAAGCGCATTCGGCTGCTGCCACTTGCGCCCTTCCGTAACACCTACGCCTATACGAATTTCGGGCTCACCGCAGCGGCCGAAGCGACCGCCATGGCGAGCGGTGTCGATTGGGCTACCCTTTCCGAACAAGCAATATACGCACCGCTCGGAATGCACTCGACGAGCTCACGCTACTCCGACTTCATTGCACGTACCAATCACGCGGTCGGTCACGTCAAACGGCAAGGTCGGTTTGTCGTCTCGAAGCCGGGGCGTCAGCCCGATGCCCAATCACCAGCGGGTGGCGCAAGTTCATCTGTCAACGACATGGCGCACTGGATGAACATGGTGCTACGCGATGGCAGCGTGAGCGGTCACTCGATTGTGCAGCGTTGCGCATTGCTTCAAGCGGTTTCGCCACAGATCGTGTCTGGATCGCCAGCCCGCGCCTACGGCCGCGCGTCGTTTTACGGTCTCGGCTTCAACGTCTCCGATTCCGCTGCAGGTCGCGTCATTCTCTCGCATTCGGGTGCCTTCTCGTTGGGTGCGGGAACCGCGTTCACGCTGATCCCTTCGCTCGACGTAGGCATCATCACGCTGACGAATGCCCAACCGTATGGCGTACCCGAAACGATCAATGCGGAGTTTTCCGACCTCGTCCAGTTTGGCCGAATCACGCAGGATTGGGCGACACTCTACCCCAGCCGAATCGCTCCTTTGAACAACCCGGTTGGCAATCTTATCGGCAAGACGCCACCGCTACACCCGAAGTCTTCGCGTGTGCTTGCGCGCTATCAAGGCGTCTATCAAAACGCCTACTACGGTGATGTCACAGTCAAAGTGGTTGGCAAGTCACTGATTCTCGCGCTCGGTCCCACACAGCGGCCGCTCCCGCTGCGTCACTGGGATGGCGATGTGTTCGTATTCTCTCCACCCGGCGAGAGCGAGCCGGAAGGGTCGATCTCCACCGCCACGTTCAACGACGATGATCTCTCGATCGAATACCTTGGCGGCGACCATCCAGCAACATTCAGCAAATCCGCGTGCGGGAAAAACTCTCCAAACAGTTCGAAGAATTGTCCACTATAGCGCAATGAAGATTCGCATCGTCCAGGCGCTCGGGAGCGTGCAACCAGAGCCCCACATCACGACGCCTGCGTTGTGGCCTCTCATACGCATAGCTTGAATGCACTGCCAATACACCGGAATCTTGAAGACTCGTGCTGCCGGAGACCTGCAATGATGACCCGCTATGTTGCCCTGCTGCGGGCAGTGAACGTCGGTGGCACAGGCAAGTTGCCGATGAGCGATCTCAAAACCATGTGTGAATCCGTCGGTTTTGAAGACGTACGAACCTATATCTCCAGCGGGAATGTAGTCTTTTCGAGCAAGTTCGGCGAGGCAGCCATCAAACACATGTTGGAGAAAAAACTGCGTGGCTACGCGGACAAGCCCGTTGGTGTGCTGATCCGCACTGCCTCCGAGATGGCCCGGGTCCTTGCCGACAATCCTTTTCCCGAAGGTCCCGGCAATCGCGTGGTGGCGATCTTTCTTGACAACACGCCGCCAGCGCATGCACTGGACGCAGTCAAGCATCAGAAGAAGGAGCGGCTTGCATGTGGCACTCGGGAAATCTACGTTCATTACGGCGATGGCATGGCCGACTCGCGTCTGACGATTCCAGTTGCCAAAACCGGCACCGCACGTAACATCAATACCATCGCCAAGTTGGCCGAGCTTGCCGCAACACGTTGAATCAGCCCGTCTGTTGCAACTGAGTTGCAGCGCGCGGCAAGCCGCAACCTGATGTTGCCGGGGGCGACGCTTCTGTATCGCTAGCCGGCCCGATAGATGGCGCAGAGTTTGTTGCCGTCGGGATCACGCACATAGGCCAGATGCATCGCTCCCATCGGGCTCTCACGCAAGCCCGGCGCGGCCTCGATCGAGGTGCCCCCGTGGGCGACAGCGGTGTCATGGAACTGCTGCACCTGCTCGGGTGAGTTGCACTTGAAGCCGATGGTGCCGCCGTTGGCAAAGGTTGCCGCTTCGCCGTTGATGGGTTCGCTGATGCAGAATGTACTGCCGTCATGTCGATAAAAGAGTCGGGTGTGTCCTGTGCTTGCGTCGTTGCGCAGCGGTTTGCCTGCTCCGAGTACTCCAAGCACCGCATCGTAGAAATGCTGTGATTGCTCGAGGTCATTGGACCCCACCATGACGTGACTGAACATGCATTCGCTCCTGTGTCGCCGGCGCAATGCCGGATTTGGCTAAGTTTGATCAAGGCGCACACTGCAACCTCGTCCTTGTTTTTCGACCTCTGCTTTTCGGTCCGTCATCATGAGCCGAGCGCAAACTACGTGACGTTCTCGTCTTTGCTGGCTTAGATGCAGCACAAACCAGGTCAAGCGGAGACGCCACCTCGCAAGCTATACGAATGATCGATCGTCGAAACTGCGCGCCACTGATAGTGACCGGCACGGGCATCGAAATCGACCATCCCATGGAATGTCTTGTGTCCTCGCGCTCTGGCGCTGAAGGAAGGCCAAGGCGCAAATCGTACCGCGATGTGCGTCCAAATCACGAAGAGGGACCATGCTCACGCGACATGTGCTATTCGCATGCCTGCTGCTGCCTGCTGCTGCCGGCGTTGGCCAACGCACAGTAGAAGAAAGCGACTGACACGAGCTGGCATTCACCGCTGCCACTGGCGGCAGAAATGACCGCAGCCACGGTGCTCGGCGACCTCGTACTCTATCCAACCTTCAACGTGGGGCTCGGCTACAGGCGTTCCGATTTCAACGATGCCAATAGCAAACTCGACCGCGGAATACGTGTCGTGCCGGTGCTATGCGGCGCGGGCTGCATCCGCTTTCTGGTCTTCGCACGCGTCGGCACGGAGCGTCCAACCGTCTGCCCAATACCTCGATCGATGCAGGAAACTGTCCCTGATACCTTTCTCCCCTATCGGCACATCACATGACCGGGCTCAGTGAAGGATCGGCGCACTGAATGTGGCGTCGTAATCAAAGGTCGCGTGGTCGTCAGTGAAATCATGCGCCGAGTCCATGTGCAACCGACCGGCAATCGCATTGGCATCGAGCGACTTCACTTCGAACTTGTCGAGGCCACTGGTGTTCATCCAGCCTTTGTTGATCTCGATCGCATAGATGTCATTGCCCTCGGCGCTCTTGCCATGACCGGACATGTCGTCGCCGATCGTAACCGCGATCGCGTGAAACTTGCCGGTAGCGGCGAGTTTGTCGAGTTGGTCGCGGTCGTGGTGAAGTGCTTCATCACTGATCGGCGCGTCGCTGAGGATCACGCGAATGTTTTGCCTTTCTTTGTGGAACGAATTCGGCTGCGCCAACGCGTAGACATGGGTCAACGTTATGGTCTTGCCGTTGACGATCATCTTGCCCTGCACCGTGCCCTCGCCCGCAAAGGCAGACAACGAACCTGCGCTGCATAAAAGTGCTGCGAACAAAAACGCGTGACGCCGCATGGACTTCCCCTGACATGGATGGAGCGACCGAGCGTACTCCGATCCTAGGGAAACGAGCGCGTCGCCATGCCAAGGACACCAAGGTCGTCGAGGCGCTTGCCGTGCGCAACCGGCCTCACGCGACATGGGGCCAGCGATTGGCCCTGCCACCTTTCCCACGAGGCCCCACGGAAAATCGAAGGGCCTCCAGTCCGACCGTTCTACTTCGCTTTCTTTCCGCCGTGGGCAGGAATGAAATGCGTCTCCACCGCTTCGGCCAGTTGATCCGGCGGGAGCAGACCCTGGGCGAGGAGGAAATCGTTGAACTGTTTCAGTTTGAACTGGTCGCCCAGCTCAATTTGGGTATGCGCGCGTAGCTCCAGCAGGCGCGTGTAGCCGTAGAAATACGCGGTGGCCTGACCCGGCGAACGGAAGGTGAAACGGTCGAGTTCTTCGCGGGCGAACGCTTCTGACAGTCCTACGTCGTTGACCAGGATGTCGTGCGCGCGATCATGCGTGATCAGGCCAAGGTTCAACATCGGATCGAGGAACGCTCGTGCCGCGCGCAGCAGGCGCAGCTGCAGAGCGATCATCTGCCCGCCCTTCGGTTCGTACGGCATCATCATGAATTCGGCATACAGCGCCCAGCCTTCCACGTTGACACTGTTGAACGCGAACAGCGAGCGCGCCA
>JBDTWV010000040.1:0-10311 GCA_040006495.1 Dokdonella sp. | reverse complement strand
GCGTCGAGCTGATCCTCACGCGCCTGCATGCGGGCGGCAAGTTCTCGAACCGCAATTACCAGTTTTCCGGCGGCCTGCACGGCGTCGGCGTGTCCGTGGTGAATGCGCTATCCACTCGCGTCGAGGTGACGATCCGCCGCGACGGGCAAATCCATCGCATGAACTTCAAGGATGGCGAGCGCGCCAGCAACTTGAGCGTCACTGGCACGGTGCCGAAAAAGCAAACCGGGACCACGCTGCGCTTCTGGCCCGACCCGAAGTATTTCGATACGCCGAAATTCCTGCTCTCCAAACTCAAGCACGTGCTGCGCGCAAAAGCGGTGCTATGCGCCGGCCTGACCGTGTGCCTGACCGACGAAGCGAGTGGCGAGAATGTCGAGTGGTATTACGAAAATGGCTTGCGCGACTACCTGCGCTCAATGCTGGGTGAAGCCGAACGCCTGCCCAGCGACCTCTACCTTGGTGAAGTGTCACGCAATCAGAACGGGCGCGTTGATGGATCGGTCGAATTCGCGGTTGCCTGGCTACCGGAAGGTGAACTGACCCAGGAAAGTTACGTCAACCTGATTCCGACCGCGCAGCACGGCACGCACGCGAACGGCCTACGTTCGGGCCTGACCAATGCACTGCGCGAATTCTGCGACTTCAGGAACCTGTTGCCGCGCGGCGTGAAGCTCGCGCCGGAAGATGTCTGGGACCGGCTCAGCTTTGTCTTGTCGCTGAAGATGACGGACCCTCAGTTTTCCGGTCAAACCAAGGAACGCCTGTCTTCGCGCGATGCCGCTGGATTTGTCGAAGGCGCGGTACATGACGGCTTCTCGCTTTACCTCAATCAGCATGTCGAGGTCGGCGAGAAGATCGCGCAACTCGCGATCGAACGCGCCTCGTTGCGGCTGAAGGCCGAGAAGCAGATCGTGCGCAAGAAAATCACCCAGGGGCCTGCGCTGCCCGGCAAGCTCGCCGATTGCGCATCCAGCGATCTTTCGCGCACCGAACTGTTCCTCGTCGAAGGCGATTCGGCGGGCGGCTCGGCGCGGCAGGCGCGCGACAAGGATTTCCAGGCGATTCTGCCGCTGCGCGGAAAGATATTGAACACGTGGGAAGTCGAATCAGGATCCGTCCTGGCCTCCGAAGAAGTCCACAACCTTGCCGTCGCGATCGGCTGCGACCCCGGCAAGGACGATATCTCCGGACTTCGTTATGGCAAGGTCGTGATCCTTGCCGACGCCGACTCCGACGGCCTGCATATCGCAACCCTTCTCTCGGCGCTGTTCCTCAAACACTTCCCGAAACTGGTTCGCGAAGGCCATATCTTTGTTGCAATGCCGCCGCTATTCCGCGTTGATGTCGGCAAGCAGGTCTTTTATTGCCTCGACGAAGCCGAACGCGATTCGATGCTTGAAAAAATCGAACGCGAGAAGATCAAGGGCGCAGTGAGCACCACGCGCTTCAAGGGCCTCGGCGAGATGAACCCGTCACAGCTGCGCGAGTCCACCATCCATCCGGACACGCGCCGGCTGGTCCAGCTCACGATCGAAGCCGACGATGGCACCTCGAAGATCATGGACATGTTGCTGTCGAAAAAGCGCGCCCCCGATCGCAAGGAATGGCTGGAAACGAAGGGAAATCTGGCGTCGCTGGAAGTCTGACCGCGACGCCATCGGCGCAGAGGCAAATGGGTGACCTCCTCCATATTGCGTAGCACTACCCCACGCGCGCCCAATAGACGGATGATTGAAACCACTCTGCCATCCCCTGATCCGATCGCCGACGCGCCGGTTTCACCTCTCGACATATCGGAGACACCGGCGCAGACGGCTGCGGGGACGGTCTATCCGATCCTGCTGATGCTCGGCATGTCTCACCTGCTGAACGACATGATGCAGTCGTTGCTGCCGTCGATCTATCCGCTGCTGCAGCACAATTTCGCGCTGGATTTTGGACAGGTCGGCTTGATCACGCTGACGTTCCAGATCACCGCGTCAATGTTGCAGCCGTTGGTCGGCATCTACACCGACAAGCATCCGATGCCGTATTCACTTCCGATCGGAATGACGTTCACGTTGGCAGGCTTGTTGATGTTGTCGCATGCGCCAAATTTCCACATCGTCCTGCTCGCGGCCGCGATGGTTGGCTCCGGCTCGTCGGTGTTCCACCCTGAATCGGCGCGCGTTGCGCGGATGGCATCCGGTGGCCGGCACGGGCTTGCCCAATCGATGTTCCAGGTTGGCGGCAATGTCGGCTCGGCAATCGGACCGTTGCTGGCGGCGTTCGTCGTGATGCCGCGCGGTCAGGCCAGTGTCGCGTGGTTCGCGATCGCCGCACTGACTGCGATCGCCCTGCTGACGCGGGTCGGAGGCTGGTACCGCGCGCATATTCCGGCGCATCGCGTGCCGCGCGTCTCGCGGGATGAGGGCGCACTACCCCGACGCAAGGTCATGCTCACGATGCTGGTTCTCGGCGCGTTGATCTTCTCGAAGTATTTTTATCTAGCCAGCCTGAGCAGCTATTACACGTTCTATCTCATGGACAAGTTCCACCAGAGCGCGCAAAGCGCACAGGTCTACTTGTTCATCTTCCTCGCGGCAGTCGCGATCGGCACAATTCTCGGCGGCCCGATCGGCGACCGTATCGGGCGCAGGCTGGTGATCTGGACATCGATCCTTGGCGTGTTGCCGTTCACGCTCCTGTTGCCGCATGCAAACCTGTTCTGGACGGTGATCCTGACCATCCCGATCGGCATGATTTTGGCCTCCGCGTTCCCGGCGATCATCGTCTACGCGCAGGAGCTCGTGCCCGGTCGTACGGGTGTGATCTCGGGGATCTTCTACGGTCTGGCGTTCGGCATGGGCGGACTCGGTGCCGCGCTGCTCGGCGAGCTCGCGGACCATATCGGCATCGAGGCGGTCTACGGCATTTGCGCGTATTTGCCGGCCATCGGCTTGCTGGCGTGGTTTCTGCCGACGCTGAAGACCAAGCGCGCCTAATTCAGATTCTTGGTGGGAACGGCGGAATACGCGATGCCGCTGCTTCTTGAAGAGCATCGCGCCTTCCGGCGCTCCCACAAAAAAGCTACGCGGCCGCGCGCTTGCCTTGTTTCGGAATATTCGCCTTCTGCGCCGCAGCGGCGGGTGCAGGTTTGCGTTCGCTTGGCTCCGCGGTACTCGAGCCGCGCGAGCGCAGCCACGCCGCGTATTCGTCGAGGTCGCCCTTGAACTCCTCGACCTTGCCGTCGGCAACGCGCCAGAAGGTTTCGCAGACGAGGCCGGTCAGATGACGATCATGCGAGACCAGCACGATCGCGCCAGGGAAAACACTGAGTGCTTCGGCCAGCGCTTCGCGCATGTCGAGGTCAAGATGGTTGGTTGGTTCATCGAGTAGCAGCACGTTCGGTTTGCGCCATGCGATCAGTGCGAGCGCGAGGCGCGCGCGTTCGCCGCCGGAGAAGCTGTCGATGACTTCGAACGCACGATCGCCGGCGAAATTCCAGCGGCCGAGGAAGTCGCGGAACTCCTGGACCGAGACGCCGGGCGCGATGTCGCGCAGATGGTCGATCGGAGTCTGCCCTTCGTGCAGGGATTCGACCGTGTGCTGCGCGAAATACCCGAGCACGAGATCCGGATGCACGCTGCGTTCACCGGTCAGCAATCCGAGTTCGCCGACCAGCGTCTTCACCAGCGTCGATTTGCCGGCGCCGTTCGGACCGAGCAGGCCGATACGGTCGCCAGCTTCGAGGCCGAAGCCGACATTGTGCAGAATGGTCGTTGCCGCTCTTGTGGGAGCGTCGGAAGCCGCGATGCTTGTCACGATATCCGCAGAAACCATTGCGCCCTGCGCTGCCACCGCAGCGTAGCCCGCATCGACGTGATTCAGGCGAATCAGCGAATGCGGCAAACGTGCGGGTTCGGCGAAGTTGATATGGATCTGCCGCTCTGCGCGCACCGCCTCGGTGCCGGCCAGCTTGGCCAAACGCTTGATCCGCGACTGCGCCTGCTTGGCTTTGCTCGCCAGCGCCTTGAAGCGGTCGATGAACGACTGCAGGTGCACGCGCTCGGCCTGTTCCTTCTCGAATGCGATCTGCTGCTGGCGCAGGTGTTCGGAGCGCTGACGTTCGAAACTCGTGTAATCGCCCGTGTACAGCTTCGCGCGATTCTCGTGGAGGTGCAGCGTATGCGTGCAGACGCCATCGAGGAATTCGCGGTCGTGGGAAATCATCAGCAGCATGCCGGGATATTTCAACAGCCACTGTTCCAGCCACAACACCGCGTCGAGATCGAGATGGTTGGTCGGTTCATCGAGCAGCAGCAGGTCCGAGGGCTGCATCAACGCGCGGGCAAGATTCAGGCGCGCGCGCCAGCCGCCGGAGAATTCCGACACCGCCCTCTGATGCGTCTCGGCCTTGAAGCCCAGGCCATGCAGCAGGCGGCCAGCACGCGCCGTCGCATCGTAGCCGTTGATTTCGGCGAGCTTCTGGTGCGCAGCGGCCACGGCGTCCCAGTCCTCGGCGGCCATTGCCGCAGCTTCGGCCATCAGGATCGCGTGCACTTCGGTATCGCCCGACACCACGAAATCGATCGCGGGATCTGGCAACGAGGGCGTTTCCTGACTGACGCTGGCGATGCGCAACTTCGGCGACAGGTCGATATCGCCGCGATCGGCCTCGACTTCACCCATGATCGCCGCGAACAGGCTGGACTTGCCGCAGCCGTTACGTCCGATCACACCGACCCGCGAACCCGCGTGCAGGGCGAGATCAACATCGGACAACAGCAGGCGTTCACCGCGCCTCAGGGCGAAGTTTCTAAAGGCAATCATGGGGTTTGCGACTTTTGCGGGCGCGCATTATAGCGTCAGTTGGTCCGGCCTGCTGGCGCCACTATCCTCGGACGTCCCGTCGGGCTCTTTGTCGGAGCGCCGGCAGGCGCGATGCCAGGGCCGCGCAGCTTCAAAAAGTATCGCGGCTGCCCCAGCTTCCACCAGCCGCCCAACACAGCCAGCCGTTGCAGGCAGCGAGCAGGCTTTCACAGCGAATCGCGCACCGTAGCCGCAATCTCGAACGAGCGCAGACGCGCGGCGTGATCGAAGATATTCGCAGTCAACATCAGTTCATCCGGGCGATGGCGTTCGATGAACTCGGCAATTCCGCGCTGCACTGTTGACGCATCGCCGACCACGCTGCACGCCAGCGCCTGTTCGACACCCGCCTTTTCCACCGGGGTCCAGTAGCTCTCGATATCCTCGATCGGCGCCGGCACAAGACCGAAGCGGCCGCGCCTGAGGTTCACGAAACTCTGCTGCAGAGTCGTGAACAGCCGGCGTGCCGCCTCATTCGTGTCGGCGGCCACCACGTTCATCGCGAGCATCGCGTGCGGCTTGTGCAGGCGCGAGGATGGCTTGAAATCGCCGCGGTAGATGTCGAGCGCCGCGCCCATCGAATCCGGCGCGAAGTGCGAGGCGAACGCAAACGGCAATCCGAGTGCGGCGGCAAGGCGTGCGCTGAACAGGCTGGAGCCAAGCAGCCACACCGGTACATCGATACCCGCGCCCGGCACCGCGCGCACCGGCTGACCGGGCTGCGCTGGCTCGAAGTAGCCGAGCAACTCGATCACGTCATTCGGAAACGAGTCAGCACCATCGAAGTAGCGACGCAATGCGCGTGCGGTGGGCTGATCGGTACCCGGCGCTCGCCCTAGACCAAGGTCGATGCGGTCCGGATACAGCGAAGCCAGCGTTCCAAACTGCTCGGCGACTTGCAGGGGCGCATGGTTTGGCAACATCACGCCGCCGGCGCCGACCCGAATCGTCGAAGTGCCACCGGCAACATGGCCGATCAACACGGCCGTTGCAGCGCTCGCGATGCCAGGCATGTTGTGGTGTTCGGCGAGCCAGTAGCGCTGATATCCGAGATGTTCCGCATGCCGCGCCAGATCGAGGGTGTTGCGAAATGACTGCCTGACATCGCCGCCTGCGCACACGGGCGCCAGATCGAGAACGGAAAATGGAATCATGTGGCACCCATGCAGCGTAGATTGCGCTGGACATGGGGTCTGCCAGCGCGATTGCCAATCCACAAAGGACCGCGTTGACGAGGCGAGTCGACGCGTTCTGTGTACGGTCAGAAGCCTTCAACGACATCTGGTACCTGCGCCGAGGTGGTTACATGAAGCCGCTCGCTGATGCAGGCGGACTCGAGCCGGCCGATGTAGGAGGCATCTCGATGCGAGATTGATGCGATCGAAACTCCGAAGCTGACGCGGGCAACCGCTAACGGCTTGCATGCAGATTCCCCTCGTCGCGCAGGCTGAACGGCGTGAAGTGGGTACCATCGTCGTATACATCGATGCCTTCGCGGCGTTTCAGAAATCCGATCACCGCATACGTGACTGGCGTGAACACGACCTCCACGCTCACCTTCATCACCCAGTTGAATACGATGACCTTGAGGATCGTCTGGCCCTCCCAAATGCCTGCAAAAGCGATCGGGTAGAACATCAAGCTGTCCAGCCCCTGTCCGACCACGGTTGACCCGATCGTACGGGTCCACAACCATCTCCCTTGCGTCCACAACTTCATTTTTGCCATCACGTAGGAATTGGCGAAGTCACCCAGCCAGTAGGCCGCCATCGAGGCAAGCACGATGCGCCAGGTTCCGCCGAAAACGATTTCCAGCGCCGGCTGTAGTTTCTGGTTGAACGGCTCGCTTGTGCTCGGCGGCATGTTGAGGATGGCCCAGGTCATGAAACTCGCAAATGCGAGGCCGCCAAAACCAGCCCAGATCGCGCGGCGTGCGCGAGAATAGCCGTACACCTCGGTCAGCACGTCGCCGAAAATGTAGCTGACCGGAAAAAACAGGTTGCCAGCGCCGAAGCTGAGTGCGCCGAGCAGCGGGAGTGACAAGGTGCAGACTTTCGCCGGGCCGATCAGGTTCGAACACAACAGCACGGCAACCATGCCGCCAACCAGCAAATCGTAGTAGCGAAATCCCATTGCACGCTGGTTGGCAACGTTGGCAATCACCATGTTCGACCCCTGCTGAGCGATGCGCATGGTATCCATTAAAAACACGTAAAGCAGCGCACCGCCGCAGAGCTGAGGCGGTAAATACGTGCAAAGCCTTGTCCGGACGACGCTTGCGCTGCCAGAATTGCGCGCGCTCACCCGCTCGCGCATCGATCACTCGTTCAACCTTTCATCTGTGGCGGCGTTTACAAATCACCAAGGACGTGTCCTGTGACAAAGCCATCCACGAGCACGAGCCACGCTTTCCAGATGATACTGAACCGCATCCTCGCTATCGGCTTCGCCGGTCTGGCGGTATCCAGCAGCGCCGCGTTCGCAGCCCCGTCCAATCTTGTCGTCGCATCGGTCAATAGCGCCCAACGCGCCACCCTCCCTGCTGCACGGGCGACGTGGGCGCAGGAGCGCAACGATCTCGGCAAGGTGCCGGATGATTTGGCGCTCGATGACTTGAGCGTCATGTTGCGACGCTCGCCGGAACGCCAGCAAGCCTACAACCGCCTGCTGCAAGAGCAACAGGACCCGTCATCACCGAATTACCACCACTGGCTCTCCCCGAGCGAAATCGGCGAGCAGTTCGGCGCGACCCAGCACGATCTCGATGTGCTCTCCAACTGGTTGGGCACGCAGGGGTTGAAGGTCAACGCGATCGCCAACAATCGGGTCCAGATCCACTTCAGTGGTCGGGCGGCAGACGTCGCGCGCACATTCGCTACCGGGTTGCACTACTACCAGGCCGGGTCCGAAAAACGCATGGCGAACACGCACGCAGCGAGTATTCCGCTCGCGTTTTCCGCTGCAGTGAAATCGATCGTGGGGTTGGCGCCGATCAAGCTGCATCCGGTGCATGAGTTCAGCACACCGCGCTCAATGCCGGCGCGCGATGGCATCCGCCCAGCGTCGACGAATTGCCAGAATGGCGTTTGCAGCTATTCAATTTTTCCTGGCGATTTCTCGACGATCTACAACGTCAAGCCCGTGTACCAACAGGGTATCGACGGCAGTGGACAAAGCATCGCCATCATCAGTCGCCAACGCGTCAGCGAACCGGACGTCATGAACTTTCAGAAACTTGTCGGCCTGCCAACGAAGTATCCGGTCGTCATCATTCCTCCGGCCGGCACCGATCCGGGCACGCCGGCGACAACCTGCAATGCCGACACCACGGTCACGCCCAACTGCGACAAGCCGGGGGATGCCGTAAGCGACCAAGGTGAAGCGACACTCGATGTGCAACGCGCCGGCAGCGTGGCGCCGGGCGCTACGATCAAGCTGATCGTCAGCAGCAAAAACGTGAACGACGGCCTCTATATCGCCATGGAATATGCAATCGATACAAATCCCCCGCCTGCACAGATTCTCAGCATCAGTTACGGAACCTGCGAAGCCGACAACAGCCAGGACGGGGCCGACTATATCGACCACTATTTCAGCCAAGCTGCCATGGAAGGGATTTCGGTATTTGTCTCGTCCGGTGATGGCGGTGTCGCTGGCTGCGCCAGTCTTGATTCGGCGCCTACTACGGGCGAAGCAATCAGCACCAACCTCCTTTGTGCAAGTAGCCATGCCACATGCGTTGGTGGCACCGAGTTCGCCGATTCAGTCAATCCAGGCCTCTACTGGAATTCGCACAATGGCGCCAACTATGCGTCGGCGCTGGGCTACATTCCCGAGGGGGCATGGAACCAGCCGCTCAATGCCAAGGGCAATACCCAAGCCGCCGCAACAGGTGGGGGTGCCAGCATCTTCATGCCAGTCCCCTCTTGGCAAAACGGCTTGGCTTCGACGAACGCGGTGGGCCGCTACACTCCGGATGTCTCGTTCGCGGCGTCGACACGCGAAGGCTATTTCACTTGCGTAGCCGCACAAGGCGGCTCCTGCACGATCAGCAATAACAGCTTCCATTTCCTGCAAAGCGGCGGTACGTCAGCATCGGCTCCGAGCATGGCTGGCATCGCGGCGCTGCTCAATCAAAAGACCGGTTCAGCGCAGGCAAATCTCAACCCGCGCCTGTATGCACTCGCGGCAAATCCCGGCAACGGCGTATTCCACGATGTAACGGTCGCCAGCAGCGGCGTCTCGAGCTGCGTCGTCGCGACGCCCAGCCTGTGCAACAACAGCACGCCAGGGCCGAACGATTTGACCGGCGGTTTGTCCGGCTATGCGGTCGCGTCCGGCTACGATCTGGCGACCGGACTGGGTTCAATCGATGTTGCCAATCTGCTTGCACAATGGGGCAATCCGACTGCGAGCGCGGTGAATCTCAACCAACACGGACTGACCGGCACTTGGTACAACCCTGCGACCAATGGCCAAGGCCTCGTTATGGAGGTGGACGCAGACTTCTACAGCGCCGGAACCGGTCTGCTATTCGCTGGCTGGTACACCAATGACGTGACCATCGCGGGAGGTCAGCGCTGGTACACGCTGCAAGCACAAGTCGTTGCCGGCAACCCCTCGGTGAGCGCGGGGATCTACCTTACCGAAGGCGGCACCTTCTCGTCAGCAGCTGCCTTGGCCACCACTAGCGAAGTTGGCCGCGCCACCCTGCAGTTCAGCGATTGCAGCCACGGTGCGCTGCAATACACGTTTAGTGATGGCAGCGGTCGCAATGGCACTATCCCACTGACCCGGCTTAACGCCAACATTTCATGCGGGCAGTCAGGCGGTAACGGAGCAGCCTCATCAAGTTTCCTGCTGTCGGGCGCTTGGTATGACGCTCCTGGCCAAGGGATCGTGTTCGACGTCAACCCCACGCAGAACGTACTGTTCGCAGGCTGGTACACGTACGCAGCCAACGCAGGCACAAACAGCGGTCCCGCCGGTCAACACTGGTACACCTTGCAAGCAACCCTTGTACCGGGCACTTCTGTGCTGAACAGCATCGGCCTCTACGACACCACCGGCGGCGCGTTCAATCAGGCCAAACCGATTACGACCACTCAGGTCGGCACCGCATCCATGGTCTACAACAGTTGCACATCCGCAACGCTGACCTACTCATTCACGGCAGGCGCGAATGCCGGTGCCTACGGCACCATGCATCTGGTACGGCTGGGGGCGACGCCAGCCGGCTGCCACTTGTAAACGGATCATCGGCACATGAAGGTGCGGAACTGGATTCCATTCGAAATGAGGAACTTTCCATGAGCACTGAACTGCAAGGCCGTGTGGCATTGGTCACAGGCGCATCGTCGGGAATAGGCTGGGCAACCGCGCTGGCGTTGGCGAATGCCGGCGCGCAGGTAGCGATCGCGGCGCGCCGACGCGGGCGCCTCGACGAACTCGCCACAC
>JBDTWV010000039.1:0-10324 GCA_040006495.1 Dokdonella sp. | reverse complement strand
TCGCGATGTCCTTTGGGACTGAAGGGAAAGGCATCGCGCCTTCCGGCGCTCCCACAGGACAACTTCCCTAAGCCAGATCCAGGCGCGACTAGCCGCGATCGAGCGTGCTGCGTGAGATCAAGCCACGCGCGAGCATCGCGTACTGGCGGCGTCGGAACAGCAAGCGCAACTGGCTGCCACCGACCTGACGCCACAGCACCGCTGCGCGGACCGCAGCCAGCAGGAGGGCGCGAATCTGCTCGACGAGTGGAGGGTTGCCCAGATGCGTCGGGTTGCCGTGCACGATCACGCGCGGGCGCAACTGCGACAGCGTGGTGACATACAGCTCGGCGAGCCGGCCCTGCACGGTCGCATGCGCAATGCCGAAATGATCGACTTGGCGCTGAATCGCGTCGATGCCACCGCGTAGCTCCTGCAGCATGTGTGGACGATGTGCCAAACGGCGTTCGAGGCGCAGCACACTCAGGACCAGTCGGGTCAGCGCGACGTCGCGATGATCGTCCTCGAACTGCATGAGCAGCGTTTCCAGCCCCAGGCGCACCTCGGTGAGGCCGCCGAACACATCGGCAGCGCTGTCGGCATCGATGCGGAATACGCTGCCGAGGCTGGCCTCCACGTAATTCGCGTCAGTACGGCCGTGGACGGCGAGATCATTCACCAGCCGGCACGCCTGCAGCACACCGGCAAACGCAATAACGCGCGATTCACGCATCCGACGCACTCCAGCCACCGTACGGCGCATCGGTTCGATCGATGACAGCACCGCCGAGACACACGTCGCCTGCGTAGAAGACCACCGATTGGCCCGGTGTCACCGCGCGTTGTGGGGCGTCGAACTCTACGATGCAGTAGTCGCCCTCGATCACAACCCGGCACGCCTGCTCGTCCTGCCGATAACGCGTCATTGCCATGCAGCGCAGGATCACGCCCGGGGGCGACCCAGCGATCCAAGTCAATCTGCTGGCCGCCAACCGGCGCGACTGCAGCCAGTGGTTCGCATTGCCTTGGGCGACCGTCAGCACGTTCGTCGAGATGTCCTTGCCGATCACATACCACGCGTCCGCGCCGGCATCGCGGCGGCCGCCGATGCCGAGGCCATTGCGCTGGCCGATGGTGAAGTAAAACACGCCGGGATGCTCGCCGACCGTGACGCCTTCCGGCGTCTGCATCAATCCGGGCCGTGCCGGGATGTACTCGGAGAGGAAGGCGCGGAAATCGCGTTCGCCGATGAAACAGATGCCGGTCGAATCCTTCTTCGCGTGCGTCGCGAAGCCGGCTTCGCGTGCGAGTTCGCGCACCTCCGACTTGTGCAGTTGCCCGAGCGGGAATCGTGTCGAAGCCAGCGCTTCCTGGCCGAGTGCATGCAGGAAATAGGTCTGGTCCTTGCCGGCATCGAGCGCGCGCTTGAGGCGCCAGTGGCCGTCGACACAGTCGGTGCGTGCGTAGTGACCCGTCGCGATTTTCTCAGCGCCAAGCATATGCGCGTGATCCAGGAAGGTCTTGAACTTGATCTCGCGGTTGCACAGCACATCAGGATTCGGCGTGCGTCCGTGCCGGTATTCGTCAAGGAAATGCGCAAAAACCTGGTCCCAGTACTCCGCTGCGAAGTTGCGCGCGTAAAGCACGATGCCGAGTTTCGCGCAGACCGCCACCGCATCCTTGCGATCGGCGTCGGCGCGGCAGGGCCCGTTGCGGTCGTCTTCCTCCCAGTTCTGCATGAACAGACCGGCGATGGGTTCGCCCGCGCGCTGCAGCATCAGCGCGGCAACCGACGAATCGACACCGCCGGACATGCCGACGATAGTGTTTGCCGAGGTCACGAATAGTTTCTTATTGCGCTGAGCGGCAGGTGTGCGCCTCCCAGCCAGTCATCCACGCTGGCCAGGATCATCGGGCTGCGCAAGCGGCCATTCGCGGCAACGATTTCTTCGCGCGTCATCCACAAGGCGCGCAGGATGCCCTCGTCGAGTGTGCGGGCCGGATCGTGGTGAACCGGTTCGGCGGCAAACGTGAAGCGCACGAATTCGCTACCGGAAGGTGCGTTCCATTGCTGCACGCCAAGCAGACAGGACAAAGTCACATCCCAACCGGTTTCCTCCAGCGTTTCGCGAACGGCAGCGGCGTGCAGCGATTCGCCGGATTCGAGATGTCCGGCGGGTTGATTTAACACGATCGAGCCACGCACGTTCTCCTCGACGATCAGGAAGCGTCCGTTGCGCGGCACCACGGTGGCAACGGTTACGTGCGGGCGCCAGACGCCGGCGTCGTCGAGGTCCTTGTTGGGCGACAATCGGGGTGGGGTATCGATCATCGGGTGAGTTTACCAGCCCGCCGCGGAGGCCTTGCAGTCGGGTATTTCGACACTATGTCAGGCGCGGTTTTGCAACCCGGGGTTATACTCAATTGGACCGTAACTGACACCAGACTCATGGCGCAACTACCCGAACAACACACTGAACATGCGCACGGTCTCGCCGTCGAGGAAGCCCGCCCGGAAGTGTTGCGTCCGCCGCTTTACCAGGTGGTCCTGCTGAACGATGACTTCACGCCGATGGATTTCGTGATTGCGGTGCTGGAGACGTTCTTCAATCTGGATCGCGAACGCGCGACCCAGGTGATGCTGCATGTGCATACGCGTGGCAAAGGTGTTTGCGGCGTGTTCACGCGCGAAGTCGCCGAAACCAAGGTGACCCAGGTCAACGAGTTTTCACGGGTTCATCAACATCCTCTACTGTGTACGATGGAAAAGGCCTGAGCGACGATCGGTTGGGTCCGTGATTGGAAATGGTCGAAACAAGCCACATATCCCGGAAAGCGAATACGGAGACATCCCCGATATGTTCAGCAAGGATCTCGAGATCACCATTGGCCAGTGCTACAAGGCGGCCCGTGAGCAACGCCACGAATTCATGACCGTGGAGCATCTGCTGCTCGCGTTGCTGGATAACGCGTCGGCAATCGCAGTGTTGCGCGCGTGCAGCGCGGATACCTCGAAGCTCGCGCGCGACCTGCGCTCGATCATCACCGAAACCGTGCCGGTTCTGCCGGCAAACGACGAACGCGACACCCAGCCGACACTCGGCTTCCAGCGCGTGTTGCAGCGCGCGGTTTATCACGTGCAATCATCTGGTCGAAAGGAGGTCACCGGCGCGAATGTGCTGGTCGCCATCTTCGGCGAGAAGGATTCGCATGCGGTGTATTTCCTCGGCCAGCAGGAAGTCACCCGGCTTGACATCGTCAACTACATCTCGCACGGCATCGCCAAGCGCGATCTCGAATCCGATTCGCAGGGTACTGCGGCCGAGCCCGGACATGAAGGCGCGCCTGGCGAAGAGCCGCGCGGCAATCCGTTGACCGAGTTCGCAAACAACCTCAATGAGCTGGCCCGGCAGGGCAAGATCGACCCGTTGATCGGGCGCGAGGAGGAGGTCGAACGCACGATCCAGGTCCTGTGTCGGCGCCGCAAGAACAATCCGCTGTATGTCGGCGATGCCGGCGTCGGCAAGACTGCGCTTGCTGAAGGTTTGGCACTGCGCATCGTCGAGGGTGACGTGCCCGACGTACTGGCCGATGCCACGATTTTCGCATTGGATCTGGGCGCGCTGATCGCCGGAACCAAGTATCGCGGCGATTTCGAGAAGCGCCTCAAGTCAGTGATCGCCGAGCTCAAGAAGTTTCCGGGCGCAGTGCTGTTTATCGACGAAATCCACACGATTATTGGTGCGGGCTCGGCCTCCGGTGGAACAATGGATGCGTCCAATTTGCTCAAACCGGCGCTGTCCTCGGGCGAGCTGCGCTGCATTGGTTCGACCACGTTCCAGGAATACCGCGGCGTGTTCGAGAAGGATCGCGCACTGGCGCGGCGTTTCCAGAAGATCGATATCGTCGAGCCGACGGTGGCCGACAGCATCGAAATTCTGAAGGGGTTGAAGTCCCGTTTCGAGGAACACCACAAGGTCCAGTACACCAACGACGCGCTGAAGGCCGCGGTCGACCTGTCGGTCAAGCACATTGCCGACCGCCTGCTGCCGGACAAGGCGATCGACGTGATCGACGAAGCAGGTGCACGCCAGCGACTGCTGCCGGAGGAAACCCGCAGCGGTATTGTCGATGTGCCCGAGATCGAATACATCGTGGCGCGGATGGCGCGGATTCCACCGAAACAGGTGTCGACGTCGGATCGCGATGTGCTGCGTAATCTCGATCGCAACCTGAAGATGGTTGTGTTCGGCCAGGATGCCGCGATCGACTCGCTGACCAGCGCGATCAAGATGGCACGCTCGGGCCTTGGCAGTCCCGAAAAACCAATCGGCTGCTTCCTGCTGACTGGCCCGACTGGCGTTGGCAAGACCGAGGTCACGCGCCAACTCGCGATGCAGCTCGGCATCGAGTTGGTCCGTTTCGACATGTCCGAATACATGGAAGCGCATTCGGTGTCGCGCCTGATTGGCGCACCTCCGGGTTACGTGGGCTTTGACCAAGGCGGCTTGCTGACCGAGCAGATCGTCAAGCATCCGCACTGTGTATTGTTGCTCGATGAAATCGAGAAGGCGCATCCCGACGTCTATAACGTGCTACTGCAGATCATGGATCACGGCGCGTTGACCGACACCAACGGTCGCGAGGCGAATTTCAAGAACGTGATCCTCGTGATGACCACGAATGCCGGCGCGCAGATTGCGGCGCGGCGCACGATCGGCTTTGTCGAGCAGAACCACTCGACCGATGCGATGGAAGTCATTCGCAAGGCGTTCACGCCGGAATTCCGCAATCGCCTGGACGCGATCGTGCAATTCAACGCGCTCGATTTCGAGCACATTCTGCGCGTGGTGGACAAGTTCCTGATCGAGCTGGAAATGCAGTTGCAGGAGAAGCGAGTCGCTCTGCACGTCGACGCCGAGGCGAGACGCTGGCTCGCTGAGCACGGTTTCGACCCGCAGATGGGTGCGCGCCCGATGGCGCGCGTGATCCAGGACAACGTCAAACGACTGCTCGCCGACGAACTGTTGTTCGGCAAACTCGTTGACGGTGGCAAGGTCATGCTTTCGGTCAAGGACGAGAAGCTGGCGGTCGAGACCGAAGCCGCGGAGAAGATGCCTGCGGTAGTGGAGTAGGCGGCTGGCCGGTTCTGCTGGTTACGCCGTCGCAAGATGCAAAAGAAGCCGCGCACTGCGCGGCTTCTTTTTTACTCGTCCGGAGCCCGACTGTGCGTGGCTGGAGGCTTCAACACTCCCGCAACGGGGCGCGCCGCGCATTCGACGCATGAACGGCGCGCGGAAATCCTGCGTCGGGATCGTGTTTCGCTCCGTCGGAGCAAGCGAAGCCCTGACCGATGCATCAGGCCAAGGGTATCAGCAGGCAGAAAACGCAGTCCGCAGGGGCGGCGTTACTTCATGCGGTAGGTGATGCGGCCCTTGGTCAGGTCGTAGGGAGTCATCTCGACCTTGACCTTGTCGCCGGTGAGGATGCGGATATAGTTCTTGCGCATGCGGCCGGAGATGTGGGCGATAACCACGTGTCCATTTTCCAGCTTTACGCGGAACATCGTGTTGGGAAGGGTTTCGAGAATCGCGCCTTCCATTTCGATGACATCGTCTTTGGACATTTTTCCTTGGGGCTTGGCGGCTTGGCAGCCGAGAACGGCGCGCGATTCTGCCACGTTAGGGCAGTCGCGGGAAGTAAAACCGTCACGCGTCCGTTTTGGAGGAGCGGCGCAAGCCGCGATTCTCAATCGCCGGTTGCGCGGGGAGCATCGCGGCTTGCGCCGCTCCGAGAGGAGTCTAGCCGGTGAGGTGAGTGGTGCGAACGGCGGGGAACTGGTGTCGCCATGAGCCTACGAGAGCGGCTGCCCCGGCTAGTTCCGCTGCCTTTGCACAGAAAGCCGTTCGCGGCATTTCCTGCGCGCCGAGCGTGAACAGATGATCCGACGCGACCTGCGCATCGAGCAGCGGACAACCCCATTCCCGAAGCACGTGGCAGAGCGCGAGCAGCGCAACCTTGGATCCGTTGGTCTGTGCGCTGAACATCGATTCGCCGTAGAACATGCGACCGATCGAGATCCCGTAGATTCCCCCTGCGAGCCGCTCACCGTCCCATGCTTCAACTGAATGTGCAGATCCCAATGCATGCAGACGCTGGTATGCGGCCAGCATCTCGTCGGTAATCCAGGTTCCACGTTCGTGAGCACGTGGAGCGGCGCAAGCACGCATGACCTCGGCAAACGCAGTGTCGGCGCGGATCTCCCAGCGGCAGCCACGCAACCAACGAGTCAGACGGCGCGGCGCATGCACGGCTGCCGTGTCGAACACGGTACGCACCGAAGGCGACCACCACAGAATCGGCTGGCCGTCCGAATACCACGGGAAGATACCGCGCCGGTACGCGGCAAGCAGGCGTTCGGGCGAAAGATCGCCGCCGGCCGCGAGCAGACCGTCGGGCTCGACCAACGCCTCCGCTACCGGGGGGAACAATTCTGGATCGGCCGGGTCGAGAAACGGCAGTCGGATCACAAACCGTCCCCTTCAAGGGGAGGGCTGGGTGGGGATGGTGTCAGGTGTGCATGTGCATACGGCGAATGCGCGAGCACTTCGTCACGATAGCCCACGAGCATCTGCGCCTCGTGTTGCATTGCCTGCGCAATCGCGGCCCGGAAACGCGGGTCGGCGATCCAGTGAAATGAATGCGTCTTCGCCGGCAGGAAGCCGCGCGCGATCTTGTGTTCGCCCTGCGCGCCCGGTTCGAAGGTCGTCAAACCCTCGCGCAGGCAGTATTCGATGCCTTGGTAGTAGCAGGCCTCGAAATGCAGGCCTTCGATGTGTTCGCGACAGCCCCAATAGCGGCCGTACAACGTCGTCGCGCTGCGCAGCATCAGTGCGCCGGCGACCAGTTGATTGGCGCGCCTGCACAGCACTGCGACGACGCGCCGTGGCATCGCAGCGCCGAGATGGCGGAAAAAGTCGAGCGTCAGTGATGGATAGTTGCCCTTGTCGTCGAAGGTTGCGAGATAGAAGTCGTGCAGCGCGCGCCAGTCGGCGTCGCCAAGTTCATCGCCGTGGCGGATTTCGCACATAACCCCCGCAATTTTTACGCGGCGGCGCTCGTGGCGGATGTTCTTGCGCTTCTTGTGGGTGAGCGAGGCCAGGAAGTCGTCGAAGTCGCGCCAACCTCCAAGGCCGCCCGGCAGGTTGCGCCAATGGAACTGCCAGTCGAAGCGAGGAATCCAGTCGCTTCCGGCGAACGACGTGGCGTCCGCTGCGGACGCGAAATTAAGATGCGCCGACGACACGCGAAGACGTTCGGCCTCGGCGCTGATCGCGCTGATCAACGCCGCGCGCAGTGCATCCGCATCCACTAAGGACCCGACCAACAGGCGTGGGCCCGTGACAGGCGAGTAGGGGACCGCGCAAAGCAGCTTCGGGTAGTAGTCGAGACCATGTTGCGCGTAGGCGTTCGCCCAACTCCAGTCGAACACGAATTCGCCGTGCGAATTACGTTTGACATATAGCGGTGCGACAGCAACCAAGCGGCCGCTTTCGTTATACAGACTCAAGTGGTGCGGTTGCCAGCCGCTGCGCGGATCGATGCAGCCATGACGCTCCAGACCCGCCAGGAATGCGTGATCGAGGAACGGATTGTCGTCGGGCACGAGCGCGTTCCAGCTTTCGGCGGAAATATTGGCGATGCTGGAATGAAAGCGGGTATGCATAAGAGATACGGTGGGAGCGGCGGAAGCCGCGATGCTCGTCGTCCAAAATCTCCGGAAGCATCGCGGCTTGCGCCGCGCCCACCAAGCGGAAATCAGCCGATCTTGTCGAGGAATTTCTCGGCATCGAGCGCGGCCATGCAGCCAAATCCTGCCGACGTCACGGCTTGGCGATAGACCTGATCGGCCACGTCGCCGGCTGCGAACACGCCCGGCACGCTGGTCGCGGTCGCGCCCCCTTCGAGACCGGTGCGGATCGTGATGTAGCCATTCTTCATGTCGAGCTGGCCCTCGAAGATCGACGTATTCGGCGTATGGCCGATCGCGATGAATGCGCCGGTGACCGCGATCTCACGCGTCGAATCGTCATCGATGCTGCGCAGGCGCACGCCGGTGACGCCACTGTCGTCGCCGAGGATCTCGTCGACCGCGTGGTTCCACACAATGTCGATTTTTCCGGCGCGCTGCTTCTCGAACAGCTTGTCCTGCATGATCTTCTCGGCGCGCAACTTGTCACGACGGTGCACGAGGGTGACTTTCTTGCAGATGTTCGAGAGGTACAGCGCTTCCTCGACCGCGGTATTGCCGCCGCCAATGACCGCGACATCCTGGTCGCGGAAGAAGAATCCGTCGCAGGTTGCGCAGGCCGAGACGCCCTTGCCCTTGTAATGCTCTTCGGAGCGAATGCCGAGGTATTTCGCCGTGGCGCCAGTCGCGATGACCAGCGCGTCGCAGGTGTACTCGCCGCTGTCGCCCTTGAGGCGGAACGGGCGCTGGGCCAGGTCGGTCGTGTGAATGTGGTCAAACACCATTTCTGTTTTGAAGCGTTCGGCATGCTCGGCCATGCGCTCCATCAGCTGCGGACCTTGCAGTCCTTCGACGTCGCCGGGCCAGTTGTCGACATCCGTGGTCGTCATCAGTTGGCCGCCTTGGGCGAGGCCGGTGATCAATGTGGGCTTCATGTTGGCGCGCGCCGCATAGATGGCGGCGGTGTATCCGGCAGGGCCGGATCCGAGGACGATCAGTCGCGAGTGCTTGGCAGTGCTCATGTATAATCCGGGCCGCTGCTGAGGCGACCATCTCGTACGTTTTTTTTCCGCGCCTGCGCTGAGTAAACCTGCCGCCGGCACACCTGATCCCCGTCACTGTCCGAGTGTCGCATTGCGGCGACGGCTCATGCAGGGAACCGGAGAATGGAGGGAACACGTGCCCGATTCAAGGTGCCGATCCGGTTTGTATGAAGTCTGTTCCCGTCGAATAATCGTAGAGGATCATCGCAATGCGTATCGGTGTGCCTTCAGAAACCAAAACCCTGGAAGGGCGTGTTGCCCTCGTCCCCGCCGCCTGCGCCGATCTGGTGCGCCACGGCCATGAAGTTCACGTTCAGGCCGGTGCGGGCCTGAAGAGCGGATTCAGCGACGAGGAATACACTCGCGTCGGCGTCAAGCTGGCGGCGAGCGCGAAGAAGCTCTATGAAGTCGGCGAATTGATCGTCAAGGTCAAGGAACCGATTGCGGGTGATCTGAAGTATCTGCGCAAGGATCACCTGCTGTTTTGTTATTTGCATCTGGCCGCGGAACCGAAGCTGACCCAGCGCCTGCTTGACATCGGCCTGACCGGTATCGCCTTCGAGAGCGTGCAGGAAGCGGATGGCTCGCTACCGCTGCTGGCGCCGATGTCGATTATCGCCGGTCGCATCGCGGTCCAAATTGGTACTCATCTTTTGCATCAGCCTTCCGGCGGCAAGGGCAAGCTGCTTGGTGGCCTGCCTTCGACCGAGCGCGGCAAGGTTGTCGTGCTTGGTGCCGGTGCGGCTGGCGGCAACTCAGCCGCGCTCGCAGCCTCGATGGGCGCCAACGTCGTCGTGTTTGACATGCGTCCGGATCGCCTCGCACAAATGATGGCGCTGGGTCCGAACGTGACCGCGCTGTATCCGTACGCCGAAACCGTGGCGCGTGAAGTGCAGGACGCTGACCTGGTGATCGGCGCCGTGCTGATCCCGAGCGCGAAGGCGCCACACGTGGTCACGCGTGCCATGGTCAAGTCGATGGAGCCAGGCAGCGTGCTGGTCGACATCGCGATCGACCAGGGTGGTTGTTTCGAGACCTCGAAGCCGACCACGTATGCCAAGCCAACCTACATCGTCGATGGCGTCACCCATTTCTGCGTGACCAACATGCCCGGTGCGGTTCCGCAGACCTCATCGCGCGCGATCTGCGCCGCGATCCTGCCGTATGTGCAGCGTCTGGCCGCCGGCAAGGGCTGGCGCAAGTTCGAACCGCTCAAGGGTGGTATCAATATCGAAGATGGCAAGATCGTGCATCCGGCGTTGAAAGGCTAACCGTCAGCGCCCGCGGCCACCTTGTTCGCCATTCCGGTAAACGGACCGGAATGGCGATATGAAACATATACTTATTGGTGGGAATTAAGGTAACTTATCCTGGTGGCGCGCGTCCAGAAACCAACCCAACCCAATCCTGCGCTCAACGAGCAGTGGCATAAGCGTCTGCGCGAAGCGGCGTTCCTGCTGGTGTTGCCGCTGGCGATTTACCTCTTCGCATGTCTGTTCAGCTACAGCCCGAACGATCCCGGTTGGTCGCACGCTGGCGATCCCGCGCACGG
>JBDTWV010000038.1:0-10414 GCA_040006495.1 Dokdonella sp. | reverse complement strand
GCAGTACGACGAAGTAGCCGGCGACGCCGAGGAGCGCGAGCCCGACCACCAGCATGCCGGTAATCGCGCCGCCGCGGAATGCGACTGCGAGCGCGGCAGGGATGCCGCTGCGTGCGGCCTCAGCCGTACGCACATTCGCGCGCACTGAGATGTTCATGCCGATGTAGCCGGTCAGGCCGGACAGGATTGCACCGAGCGCGAAACCAATTGCGGTGGGCCAGCCGAGACCCGGCACGAAGCCGACCACGACGAACAGGACTACGCCGACCATCGCGATCGTGCGGTATTGGCGATTGAGATACGCGCGCGCGCCTTCCTGGATCGCCGCGGCGATCTCCTGCATGCGTGGATTGCCGGCGGGCTTGGCGAGGATCCAGCGAATCGACCAGATACCGTAAACGATTGCGAGCACCGCGCAGATCAGCGCGATCATCAAACCATGGTCATGGAACATCGAACCCTCCCTTGAGCTACTGGACTTAAGACGGACGCCGGAAAACGGCAGGCAACCGGCCAAGTATAGCGAGGCTGCGTGCGATCAAACATTGTTGCGGTCGCAGCATGGCGCCCCGAATGGTGCGCATCTATGATCGCGCGCCGTCGTTGCATTGTGCGGGGCGGGGAATCAACCAGGGGTGTCAGTCATGGATTGGAAACATTTTCTGTTCTCTTTCGAGGGCCGGATCGGTCGCGCCCGGTATTGGATGTTCACGCTCGCGATCATTGTCATTTTTGCTGTGCTCGCGGTGATGGGAGGGGTGTCTGCACCGACCGATCCGGCGGCGGCGCCCGCCCAGATGAACGGCATGCTGATGGTCATCGTGGTGCTTGCGCTCGCTGTGATCTGGCCGAGCCTCGCCGTGCAGGCGAAGCGCTGGCACGACGTCGACAAGTCGGCGTGGTGGATCCTGATCGGCCTGGTGCCGGCAGTGGGCGGCCTGATCGCACTGGTGTTCAACGGCTTCATCGGTGGCACGCCCGGACCGAACCGGTTCGGTCCGCCTGCTGCGTAAGCATCCATGGTGACAAGCGTTTGAACGTCTGGATCAAGCCGGCCCGCAGCGCGGCTTGATCCAGTTCAGCCATCCGCCATGGAATACACGGGCAGCTTCTTGCGCAGCAACAGGTTTTTCGTGCGCACATAGGCAGGCAGGCCGTCGCGACCGTAAGGCGGTGGCGCTTCGCCGCGGATCAAGGGCTCCAGGTAGCGTCGCGCTGCCGCAGTGATCGCGTAGCCATCGCGGCTGATGAAATTCTTTGGCAACTTCTTCTCGCGATTCGCGATCTTGGCCAGCGGCGCCGGTTCGATCTTCCAGCGATACGGCGCGTCCGAGGTGCGGGTAATCACCGGCATCACCGCGTTCATTCCGGCCAGCGCGTATTCGACCGCGGCCTTGCCGACCGCGTAGGCCTGCTCCACGTCCGTCTTCGACGCGAGGTGACGCGCGGAACGCTGCAGGTAATCTGGCAGCGCCCAGTGATATTTGTAGCCGAGTCGCTGCTTGACGAGATGGGCAAGAAACGGCGCGACGCCGCCCAGCTGCGTATGTCCGAACGCATCGGTCGTGCCGGCTTCGGCGAGGAAGCCGCCCTGCGGATTCTTGAGTCCCTCCGACGCGACCACCGTGCAATAGCCGACGCGCTCCACGGACGCCTTCACGCGTTGCAGGAATTGCGCCTCGTCAAATGGGATTTCGGGGAACAGGATCAGGTGCGGCGGATCACCGGCCTTGCGCGCGGCCAGTCCACCGGCTGCGGCGATCCAGCCGGCATGCCGGCCCATGACCTCGATGATGAAGACCTTGGTCGAGGTTTCGCACATCGACTCGACGTCGAGGCTTGCTTCGGCGACGGACACTGCCGTGTATTTCGCGACCGAGCCGAAGCCGGGGCAGTTGTCAGTCACCACCAGATCGTTGTCGACCGTCTTCGGCACGCCGATCACCTTGATTGGATAGCCGAGTTCTGCGCCGATCTCGGAAATCTTCAGCGCGGTATCGGCCGAGTCGTTGCCACCGTTGTAGAGGAACCAGCGGATGTCATGCGCCTTGAACACCGCGATAAGGCGTTCGTACTGGGCGCGGCTTTCCTGCAGGGACTTGAGCTTGTAGCGACATGAACCGAACGCGCCGCCCGGGGTGTGGCGTAACGCCGCGATCGCGCTGCGGCTTTCCTTTGTGGTGTCGATCAAATCCTCGCGCAAGGCGCCGAGGATGCCATTGCGCGCAGCCAGCACCGGCACCTTCGCCGCGCGTGCGGTTTCGATTACCGCGCAGGCGGTTGCATTGATGACGGCGGTGACGCCGCCGGATTGCGCGTAAAGAAGCTGGCCTCGGTTCATGCATTGTCCTTGTACGATTCGGTTTGACAGGTTTCCGGGCAGCCGCTAGCGTTGCAGCGCGGAGCTGGGTGCCCGCGTGACGCGTCGGGCACCGGTCGCCCGCGACGAAATTTGCACCCGCGGTTCCATCCATCGATTATTGCGCCCCTGCGGCGGCAACGGAGCACCATGCGACTCGTTCTACTCGGCGCGCCCGGTTCGGGCAAGGGTACCCAAGCGGAGATTCTGAAAGTCGAACTTGGCGTACCGCATGTTTCGACCGGCGATCTGCTGCGCGCAGCGGTCAAGGCGGCGTCGCCGCTCGGACTCAAAGCGAAGGCGGTGATGGAGGCCGGCCACCTGGTTTCGGACGATATCGTGCTCGCGATGCTCGAAGAGCGTCTCGCGCAGCCGGATGCGGCCCGCGGTTTCATCCTCGACGGATATCCGCGCAATGTCGCCCAGTGCGAAGCGCTGCAGGCGCTGCTTGCGCGCATCGGCCAGCCGCTCGAAGTCGCGATCAAGCTGGACGTGCCGAGTGAACTCATCGTCGCGCGCATCGCAGGGCGCGCCGCGGCTCAGGGCCGCAAGGACGACACCCCGGAAGTTGTGCGCGATCGCTTGCGCATCTACGCGGAGCAGACCGAGCCAGTGGCGGGCTATTTTGCGAAGGAAGGCAAGCTCAAGGTTGTCGACGGGGTCGGTGAGCTGGCCGAAGTGTCAGGTCGCATCGTGGCCGCGCTGCCGGCATGCCGCGCGGCGTGACGACACCGCAAGATCCGCACCACCCACCGACGCGTCCACCTTCCGCCGAGCGTCCCTCGGTGAATTTCCTGCGCTTGTTGTGGCCGCTGCTCAGGCTGCGCGGCAGTCCGCAGGATCTTCCGTATTCGACTCACCTGCCGCTGTTGCTGGTCGCCGCCAGCGTGATCCTCGACATGCTCGTTGGGGATGCCTTGCACGACACCGGCAACACGTTCGCGCGCTCACTGCTGTCGAGTGGAGTCGTGCTCGGCTTGTGCTGGATCGCGTTGGCGATTCGGGGACTGGGCAACCGTTTCGCACAGACCGCGACCGCCCTTATCGCTTGCAGCCTGGTGTTTTCGCTGCTGCAATTACCGCTGGCCTGGATGGCCGGCCCGCCGCCACCGAGCGTCGACCAGCTGACCACGCTGCAGGTGCTGGTCGGCTGGATCACGATTGCGCTATTCGTGTGGCAGCTCAGCATCGACGCGCACATCGTGCGCCACGCGATGGATGCGCGGTTTGGGCTCGCGTTCGCGCTGGTGCTTTCCTGGGTGATCGCGTACTGGGCGTTGGACCGCATCCTGTTCGGCCCTGGTTGAGAGAACTTTCGCAATGAAAATCCATATCCTCGGCATCTGCGGCACCTTCATGGGCGGCATCGCGGCGCTCGCGCGCGAACTCGGTCATGAGGTCGAGGGCTCGGATGCGAATGTGTATCCGCCGATGAGTACGCAGCTGGAACAACTCGGCATCGTGCTCAAACAGGGGTTCAAGGCCGAGCACCTGCAGCCGGCGCCGGATCTGGTCATCGTCGGCAATGCATTGTCGCGTGGCAACCCGGCAATCGAATACCTGCTCGACGCGCGCCTGCGCTATGTGTCAGGGCCGCAATGGTTGGGTGACACCCTCCTCGCGGAACGCCATGTGCTCGCCGTCGCCGGAACGCACGGCAAGACTACGACGACCTCGCTGCTGGCATGGATCCTGGAGTCGCAGGGTCTCGCACCGGGTTTTCTGGTCGGAGGTGTGCCGGCAAATTTCGGGGTGTCGGCGCGAAAAGGGGGGCAGGTTCACTTTTCGGCGGGTGGCATTGGCAGTTCAGCGTTTGCGGCGAAAAGTGAACCTGACCCTCTTTTCGTCATCGAGGCGGACGAATACGACACCGCGTTTTTCGACAAGCGCTCGAAATTCGTCCACTACCACCCGACCATCGCGATCCTCAACAACCTCGAATACGACCACGCGGACATCTTCCCGGATGTCGCCGCAATCCAGCGTCAGTTCCATCACATGGTGCGCACGGTGCCCGGCAATGGTCGTTTGATCGTCAACGCCGAGGACGCGCGGCTCGCCGAAGTGCTTGCGATGGGCTGTTGGACGCCGGTCGAAACGTTTGGCATTGACGCCGGCGACTGGCGCGCGACCCTGCTCGAAGCCGATGGCTCAGCGTTTACCGTGATGCGCCAGGATCAGGCATTCGGCGACGTGCGCTGGGATCTGACCGGCCGCCACAACGTGATGAACGCCCTCGCCGCACTCGCCGCAGCGCACGCGGCCGAAGTCGACGTGGCGCGCGCGTTGCCGGCGCTGGGCGAGTTTCGCAATGTCGCGCGGCGCATGGAATTCATTGGCGAACAGCGTGGCATTCGAGTTTACGACGACTTCGCGCACCACCCGACCGCGATCGCGACGACGCTGGCCGGCTTGCGCGCGAAAGTCGGCGACGCACGCATCCTGGTTGGGATGGAGCCGCGTTCGAACTCGATGCGCATGGGCGCACACGCGGACGATCTCGCCCCCTCGTTGCGCGATGCAGACGCCGTCGTGTTCCTGAAGCGTCCGGAGCTGGCGTGGGACGCGAGCCGCGTCGTCAGCGCGTTGGATGGCCGTGGACGCACCGCAGCGAGCGTCGACGAGCTTCTCGCCGTGTTGCTCGACGGCCTGCGTGCAGGCGACCATGTGGTATTCATGTCGAACGGCGGGTTCGAGAATGCGCCGCGGCGGTTTTTCGCTGCATTGAGCGCATTACAGCCATAGACTGCTCGCGTGCAAACCGCTGATATCCCGTTGTTCCCTTTGTCCGCCGTGTTGTATCCCGGCGGTTCGCTCAGCTTGCGCATATTCGAGCCGCGCTACATCGATCTGATTCGCGAGTGCTCACGCGACAGCTCGGGTTTCGGCGTGTGCCTGATCCTCGAAGGCCGCGAGGTCGGCGCGGCGGTGCTGCCGGCCGCAATCGGCACGCTGGCTCGGATCACCGATTTCTACACGTTGCCGGACGGGCTGCTCGGGATCAGCGCTGAAGGTGGCGAGCGTTTCCAGGTGGTGCAAACGCGCGTGCGCCACAACGGGCAGATTCGCGCCGACGTGCGTTTCTGGCCCGATGAGCCGATTGTGTCGGTACCGCCCGAACATGGGTTGCTGGTCACGATCCTCGAGCGTGTGCTGGAACAGATGGGCGCGCCGTTCGCGACGTACGATCGAGCGCGCCTCGACGATGCGGCCTGGGTCGGCTTCCGTCTCGCCGAGGTGCTGCCGCTGGAGGCTTCCGAGAAGCAGCACGTGCTGCAGATGACCGATCCGCTGCAGCGGCTGGTCCAGCTGGCGCACTATCTGCCGCGTTTCCAGAGCGATTGAGCTGTTTATCGGAAGTGCGGCCTCGGATAGTCGCTTCTTGATTTTTTGCGATCATGGGCGATCGCAAAGGAGATACCCATGAAATACCTGCATACGATGATCCGCGTGCGTGATCTCGACGCGACGCTGGAATTTTTCTGCGACGGCCTTGGCCTGCGCGAAGTGCGGCGCCAAGACAACAGCGCGGGAAAATTCACCCTGGTATTCCTGTGTGCTCCGGAAAGCCCGGATGCGGAAATCGAACTGACCCACAACTGGGGTTCGAGCGAGGATTATGGCAGTGCGCGTAACTTCGGCCATCTCGCGTTCCGCGTCGACGATATCTACGCGACCTGCGCGCACCTCGCCGCGATGGGTATCACGATCAACCGTCCGCCCCGCGATGGCCATATGGCGTTCGTGCGTTCGCCGGATCTGATTTCGGTCGAGCTGCTGCAAAAAGGCGAGCACTTGGCGCCGAGCGAGCCGTGGCTTTCGATGCCCAATACCGGCGTCTGGTAACGCACCTTTTTTGGGCGGCGGCTTGTTGTGGGAACTGCTTGTTGTGGAAGTTGCTTTTTGTGGGAGCGGCGGCAGCCGCGATGCTCTTGCTGAGAACAGGCATCGCGGCTTCCGCCGCTCCCACAGAAGCAGGGCGACCGTTCGCTTAGGTCTTGGGCGTGGTCGATTTGCCGATCTTGAATCGGCACGACTGCCCGCCACGCAGCAGGCATTCCATGTGCTGAATCTGATGCCCGGTCGCCGCCTCCATGAACGCAAGGTCGAATCGGCACACATCGGGGTGCGCCTTGGCCAGTGAGTGGAACACGCAGTTGTAGGCTTCGACCTGCATTTCCTCGCCGTGGCGCACCGCCAGCGCTTCGTAACCGAGGGTGTCGAGTTGTTCGGCGAGCGTGGTCGCAACCTCATCTGGGCCGGTAGCATTGATGCGTTCGGCCGCAGCATGGCCGAGACGTTGCCCCATGTCGGCGAGCATCGATTGCACGGCCGCTTTGTCCGCATGTGCGTACAAATGGTCGAGGATGCCGGTCGCGATCAGTCCGTAATTACGCGGAAACAGATCGCGCCCGGCAGCGGTCAACAGATAACGCGATTGGGGCCGGCCACCGGTCGGCTGTGCATTGCCGCGCTCGACGAAACCAGTCCCGAGCAACGCGGTCAGGTGTTGCCGGACCGCGTTGTGGGTCACATGCAGTGCGTCGCACAGCATCTCAACACTCGCACCTTGCGGCGCCAACAAGAGTTTCCTCAGCAGTTTCTGCTGGGTGGTCCCGAGTTGGCGCAGCGCGGTCGATGCTTTCATCTGGCAGGTTTCAGGAAGCCTTGGCCGGGAACTGCTTGGCGATACCGTCGGACAGCGCATCCGCCAGCGTATTCATATGCGCTTGCATGTGGGTCCAGGTCGCCGCTTCGGCGGTCTTGTTCCCGCTCATGATCTCGGTAATCTGCGCCTCATGGTCGCCGATGTGCATGACCAGCAGGCCATTCACGCCGGCGTAGGTCAGGTTCGGATTGGCTCCGGACAGGAATTTCGCGATCGCGTCCGCGTTACTGGTCAGATCCTGCATGGCTTTGGCATGGGCTGCCTTGTCGCCGGCGTGCTGCGCGTCGGTCATCGCCTTGACACCGCCCCAGTGGCCGCCGAGCAAAGTCAGCATCTGCGCACCGGCTGGTGCGCCGTAGAATCCACCGACTGCGTTTGCGATCTCCTTGGCGTTGCTGACGACCTCATCGGCGGCCTTGGTTGCGGCTGCTGTATTGCCAGCCTTGACCGCGTCCGCATAGGCTCGCGTGTGTTCGATATGGCCTTGCCACAGCCCGCGCATCGCGGCATGCAGTTTCGGCGCAGTGGTGGCGGCAGAAGTCGTCGCAGCGGCGGGTGCCATAGCGGTGTGGGTCTCTTGCGCGGCGGCTACGGGCAGTGCCGCAGCGAGCGACAGACCGAGAGCCAACGCGCAGGCAATTGAAAGTGATTTCATGAGATTTGCTCCAGTGCAGGCCGCCAATTGGCGGCACAAAACATTGTGCGCTGGTCATACGATTAGTAAAGCGTTATATGTGTAAAGCAGTTGCATCGGTTCTTTTCTATTCAGTTTCACGCGCGAAGCGCGTCGACGAACGCTGCGCGTGCGGCGGTCAGGGTATCTGCGATGATCTGGTCGCTGTGTGCGATCGAGACGAAACCCGCTTCGAACGCGGAGGGTGCGAGGTAGACGCCGCGCTTCAACATCGCGTGAAAGAAGCGGTTGAACATCGCGGCATCGCAGGCAGTCGCTTGCGCGTAGGTTTCCACTTTTTGCGAAGTGAAGAAAAGGCCGAACATGCCGCAGACACGATTGACGCTGAGTGGAACGCCTGCTTCGGCGGCGGCGGCGCTTAGCGTGTCGGTGACGAGGCGCGTGCGGCGGTCGAGCTCCGGGTAAAACTCCGGGGTCTGGATCAGGTCGAGCATTGCCAGCCCCGCCGCCATGGCGATCGGGTTGCCGCTGAGCGTGCCTGCTTGATATACGGGGCCGGCTGGTGCGATGCGTTCCATGATCTCGCGACGTCCGCCATAAGCACCGACCGGCATGCCGCCGCCGATGATCTTGCCGAATGTGGTCAGGTCGGGCTTCACGCCGTACAGCGCTTGCGCGCCGCCGAGTGCGACGCGGAAACCGGTCATCACCTCGTCGAAGATCAGCAGTGTGCCGTGCTGCGTGCACAGGTCGCGCAACGCGGCGAGATAACCGTCGCGTGGCAGGATGCAGTTCATGTTGCCGGCGATCGGTTCGATGATCAGCGCGGCGATCTCGTCGCCGACCTCGGCGAACAATTGCTTTGCGGCATCGAGATCGTTGTACGGCAATGTCAGGGTGAGATCGGCGAGTGCTTTGGGCACCCCGGGCGAGGTTGGCGTGCCGAAGGTCAGCGCGCCGGAACCGGCCTTGACCAGAAAACAGTCGGCGTGGCCGTGGTAGCCGCCCTCGAACTTGACGATTCTCGAGCGTCCGGTGAAGCCGCGAGCGAGACGTACCGCCGACATCGTTGCCTCGGTGCCGGAGTTGACCATGCGCACGACCTCAACCGAGGGCACCAGATGCGTGATCGCCTCGGCCATGGCGACTTCGGCCGGGCAGGGCGTGCCGAACGAGAGGCCATTTTGCGCTGCGCGCAACACGGCTTCACGCACGTGCGGATGGTTGTGCCCGGCCACCATCGGGCCCCACGAGCCGACGTAGTCGATGTAGCGCTTGCCCTCGACGTCCCACAGATAGGCGCCGTCGGCGCGCTGCGTGAAGAACGGTTCGCCGCCGACCGATTTGAACGCGCGCACCGGTGAATTCACGCCGCCCGGCATCAAGGATTGGGCGCGTTGGAATAGTTCGTGGTTGGTGGTCATTGTTCGGTCCGTGGGTCTTGATGCCGGCGCAGGCCGGGATCGGGTTGGGTGTGTCTTGCCGGTTGGGTGCCGGAACAGCCGGTGGGCTGCTCGCACGCGGCATCGACGCCAATCAGCTCATGTCATGTCCTGAACAAGTTGGAGAGCTGGCGCGCGGCGGCGCGTACGTCAGGTGCGCCGAATAGCGCCGAGATCACCGCGACCGCATCGGCGCCGGCCACAATCAGAGCTTGCGCATTGTCGGCGCTGATGCCGCCGATCGCCACCAGCGGTGTTCCAAACGCACGCGCGGCCTGCAAGAGCTCCGGCGTCGCGCGGCGAGCGGCAGGCTTGGTCGGCGAGGCGAAGAACGCGCCGAACGCGAGATAGTCGGCGCCGGCCGCGGCAAAGTGTCGCGCGCGTTCGAGCGAGTCGTAACAGGACACGCCAATGATGGCTTGTTCGCCGAGGCGCGCGCGCGCGCTGGCAAATGCGCCATCGTCTTCGCCGAGGTGCACGCCGGCGGCGCCAACCTGCACGGCCAGTTCGACGTCGTCGTTGATGATCAGCGGCACGCCGTGGCGCGCGCACAGCGCCTGCAACGTCGTGGCTTCGTGGCAGCGGCGCCCCGGATCGCCGGTCTTGTCGCGGTATTGCAAGATCGCCGCGCCGCCCTCCAGCGCGGCGGCGCAGGCGTCAAAAAGATCGGCGCGCGGACCGTCGCTGATCGCGTACAGACCACACAGGGAAAAGGCGGTTTGGGGCATTGCGCTTTCGCGGGAATCGGCAAGCTGCGAGAATACGACGGTTTCCTTTCCGCTAGAGATGGTTTTCCGTGATCGCCAATTCCACTGCCGCAGCTCCCGTAGACGCGCCGTTCCGCACCTTCATGTGCGTCGTCTGCGGCTTCCTGTACAGCGAGGCCGAAGGTTGGCCCGACGATGGCATCGCGCCCGGCACACGCTGGGATGATGTGCCCGAGACCTGGACTTGCCCGGATTGTGGCGTAACCAAGTCCGATTTCGAAATGATCGAGATCTGATCCGGGCGGCGCGCGCACACTGCGCGCGTCCCGTGCGTTGCGTTGCCGCTGGCCACTTCAGCGATGGATTTCGATTTCGTCGCCGGCCGTCACGCCGATCTTCTTCGCCTCGCCGCCATTGAGTTCGAGCACGTAGCGTGCCGGCGCACCGCTCGAGTAGGCGGGACACGGATCGGCGGTGCAGGGCGGCACATTGTGCTGCACGCTGACCAGACGACGATCTGCATCGAAGTACAGCATGTCGAGCGCAATCTTCGTGTTCTTCATCCAGAACGCGCGCGGGATGTCGTCCTCGAACACGAACAGC
>JBDTWV010000037.1:0-10467 GCA_040006495.1 Dokdonella sp. | reverse complement strand
TTCGCGTCGATCCACAGATCGTGCAGCGCGATCACGGTCATCAGCGGCTGCCCCGGCTGCACGCGCGCACCCACCTGCACGCTGCGCTGGGCGATGTAACCGCTGGTCGGCGCGACGATCGCATTGCGTTCGTTGTTGATCCACGCTTCGCGGAATGCCGCTTTCGCCTGCAGCACCGACGCGTTGTCACCGAGTGGCGTGCCGTCGACCATGGCGTGGGATGCGGCGGATTGGCGTGTCGCGATATTCAGTGCGGCCTTCGCGGTGTCGACGGCTTCCCGTGCGTGCGCGACTTCCTCGGGCGCGATCGCCCTGTCAGCGAGCAGCGGCTGGCGACGTTGCAGATCGGCTTGGGCACGTGCGAGGTCGAGTTTGCGCGCGATGACGCCCGCGTCATATTGCGACGCCATGTCGGTTTGCTGGCGTACCTGGCGCACCGCGTTGGCGAGCGCGCTTTTCGCCTTGGCCAGATTGACCTCGGCGTCGGTGGGATCGAGCTTGACCAGCACCTGTCCGGCTTCTACACGCTGGGTGTCGTCGGCCAATATCGCGATCACGGTGCCGGGCACCTGTGCGGACACGACGACCTGGTTGCCATTGACGTAGGCGTCGTCGGTGACCTCGCGTTGCGACAGAACGAACAGCCACAGCACGTACCAGCCGATGCCGGCGAGGATGAAGACCACGGTGATGACGCCGAGAATCAGGCGGCGTTTACCGTTGCCAGCGGATGGCTCGGCGGCGGAGGAAGTGTCGCTCATCGGGGTTGGCTCATTCGGTGGAATCGGGAGGGCGGCGCTGTGGCCGACTATCGGGCAGCACTGCCAGTGCGGTCTGCAGCGGCTTTCGCGTTGTCCATGCGATAGCCGCCGCCGAGCGCCTTGGTCAACGCCAATTCGGCGGAAATCGCCTGTGCGTGCAGGGTTACGGCCGCGTCGCGTTGCTGCAGCACCTGTGCTTGCACGGCGAGCAGGCTGCGATCATCGGTGACGCCTTGCCGTACGCGTGCTGCGGCGGCTTCCTGCAATGCATACACCGCGGCCACCTGCGCTGCGCGTGCGTCACGGCGCGCGTCGATCTGGACCAGCATTAGCGCTTGCGTCGCAACATCGCGTGCAGCATCGACGACGGCATTGTTGTAGGCCGATGCAGCACCGGCCAGCTGGGCTTGCGACACGCCGTAGGCCGCGTGCAGCCCGGCGAGCTGGAACACGGGCAAGTGCAGGGCTGGGCCGATTGCAGCGACGCGACTGCCGGACGTCAGCAGTTTGTCCAGATCGATCGACGAGAGGCCGACCATCGCGCCGAGACTGATGTCGGGGTAGAACTCGGCACGTGCCTTGTTCACGTTCTGCATCGCCGCCTCGACCTGCCAGCGCCGGGCCGAAATGTCGGGGCGGCGTGCGAGCAGGTCCAGGCCCAGATGGTCGGGTAGTGCCGGATCAACCGCAGGCAAGGGCTTGGCGACAAGCTTGGGCATGTCTGCGGGCGCGACCCCGAGCAGGGCGCCAAGTGCGACAAGCCGGATTGGTGCGGACCCGGCATACGCGGCTTGTGACTCGCGCGCGGCTGCGATCTGTGCTTCGGCCTGGTGCAGCGTATCTAGCAAATCGATGCCGCGCGCGACGCGTTTGCCGGCGATCGCGTGATTGCGCTCGAGCGCGGCAACCGTTGTGTTGGCCAGTTCGAGCCGCGCCCGGTCGGCTTGCCAGGCGAAGTAGGTGTCGGCAACGGCAGTGGTCAGAGCCAGCGTGGCGGTTGCGCGTTCGGCTTCGACAGCACGTGCGCTGTCGACGGCTGCCTCGACTGCGGCGCGCTGTTTGCCCCAGAAGTCGAAGTCGTAGCGGAATTGCAGGCTCAGGTCGCCCTGGTTGTACCAGCTGAAGCCAAGGAACCGCGATGGGATCAGGCCGTGATCGCTGAGGCGCTGGCGCTGCACCTGGGCGCCGAACTGGCTCGACAGGCCGCCGGCAGCGCGTGCAATATCGACCGCGCGCACTGCGGTGTCGAAGCGCCGATGCGCCTCATCCAGCGTCGGGGCCGCAGCGAGAGCCGTGTGTTCGAGATCATCCAGTTGCGCATCGTGGTAGCGCGTCCACCACTGCGCGTCCGGCCACTCGCCGCCGCTCGGCACGCTGAGACCGGCCAGGGGCGCCTCGTTGCGCAGGACCGGCGCATCCGGTTTGGGTGGAATCGAACACGACGTGATGGCGAGGGTCACGGCGAGGGCGATGAGCGGTCGAGCGACGGATGCGATCATCGGGCAGTTTACGTAGGGTTGGATGGAAACGGCCGCCCGAATCGGGTCAGGCGGCACGCGTCAATCGACGTGTGTCGTCCGGCATTGGATAACAATACTAATCAGTTTTGTAATTGCCCGCAACGCACCGCGAGCGCCAGACTGTGGTTCAGCGGTAGTCGCGGTGGCAGGCTTCGCAGGTATTGGCGACCACGGTCAGGGCAGCTCCCTGTTGGGCGCAATCGGCGTTGGCATTCCATTTGGCCAACGCGGCGCGAAGGTCGCTGGCATATTGACTGAACACGCGATCTTTGGTTCCCGGCGCGAGCAATGCGGGTTCGATGTCGGTCGCGAGCAATTGCAGATGTGACGCTGCGCTCTGCATGGTCGGTGTCGCGCATTGCCGGGCGCGCGTCGCCGTGCGCGCGTTGCCCAGTTCGTGCTGCATCACATTCATGATGCCGCGCGGCCACGCTTCGCGCTGCGCCGTCGCATTGACGAACGTACTCGCCGTAATCGCACCGACGACGAGACCGACAATCAGGCAGACCAGATAGCGCATGGAACTTCGGGCGTATGCAAAGCGCAATGGTAGCGGATGCGCGGGATGTGGACGGTGGTACCCTGCGCGCCGTCATGGACAAGCCAACCGTCAACGAACGCTTTCGCGGGATTGAACGCCTGTATGGCGTCGGTAGCGTCGCGCGCCTCGCCGACGTGCACGTTTGCGTGATCGGGATCGGTGGTGTCGGCTCGTGGGTGGTCGAGGCGCTCGCGCGCAGCGGGATCGGCAAGCTGACCTTGATCGATGCAGACGAAGTGTGCATCAGCAACACCAATCGCCAGTTGCATGCGCTGGACGGCCAGTTCGGCAAGGCCAAGGTTGCGGTCATGGCCGAGCGTGCGCGTGCGATCCATCCGGACATCGAGATCGATGCAATCGAGCAATTCCTGACACCATCGAATTTGGTGTCGCTCCTTGATCGCGGCTACAGCCTGGTTATCGATTGCTGCGACGCGTTCCGGGTCAAGGTCGAAACCATCGCATGGTGCCGGCGTCGAAAGTTGCCGTTGATCACTTGCGGCTCGGCTGGTGGGCGCACTGATCCGACCCTGATCGCGGTGCGCGATCTGGCCAAGACCGAGCACGACGCGATGCTCGCGCTGGTGCGCAAGAAATTGCGCGAGGAATTTAATTTCCCGCGCGGCCCGAAACGCTATTTCGGCGTGCAAGCAGTGTATTCGCGCGAAAATGTCCGCTATCCGCAAGCCGATGGCAGCGTCTGCGGCCTGCGTCCGGAGCAGGGCGAGGCACTGAAACTCGATTGCGGCGGTGGTCTCGGTGCGGCGACGCATGTGACGGCGGCGTTTGCATTCGCGGCCGTTTCGCGCGCATTGGCCAAGGTGCTTGCGGCGTAGCTGGATTCGCGTCATTGAGGACGGCATCGCGCCTTCCGGCGCTCCCACAAAATGCCGTGACGAGCGGCACTGTGCTCTCGGGTGAGCGCCGCGGTGTAACGCGCGGCACTGTGCATTGGTGGGAGCGCCGGACGGCGCGATGCTCTGCGCGGTCCTGGCGAAAGGCCTCGTGGCTTACGGCGCTCCTACGACAGCGGTGTGGGTGCCGGCAGGCGGAACAATCGGCAGGCGTTTTCGCTCGTCGCTTTCTCAATAGAGTGACCATCTGCGCCGCGCAGTTCCGCGACCGCACCGAGAACTTCGCGCAGATAAGCGGGCTCGTTGCGTTCGCCGCGGTGGCCGTTTGGCGGTTGGTCCGGGGAATCGGTTTCGAGCAGGAGGAATTCCAGCGGCATCTGTGCGACGAGTGCACGCAGGCGGCGTGCACGGTCGTGGGTGACCGGGCCACCGATGCCGAGGCTGAAGCCCATTTTCCACAATTGGGCCGCTTGTTCCGCGCTACCGGAATAACTGTGGATGACGCCGCGCAGGCCACCCACGCGGCGGATCATTCCGATGGTTTCCTCGACGGCACTGCGTGCGTGCACGATCAGTGGCAGCTCGAATTCGCGCGCGAGTTCGAGCTGGCGCTGGAAATACATGTGCTGGCTATGGCGATCGAATCCTTCGATGAAGAAATCGAGTCCGCATTCGCCGATGGCAACCGGATGCTCTTGTTCGATCCATTCGCGCAGCACATCGAGGTGTTGCGGCCGGTGCGCTGCCAGGAACATCGGATGCAAGCCGTAGGCTGGATGCAAACCGGGCGCTGACGCGCACAGGTCGCGCAACTTTTCGAAGGCATTGCGTGCGATGGCCGGGATGACTTGCGCGGTTACGCCGGCGGCCTGCGCGCGCGCGATGACTTCGGGGCGATCGGCGTCGAATTCGGCTGCGTCCATATGGCAATGCGAGTCGATCAGCATCCGCGCAACATAGCAGATGCGGCGGATTTCCCGCGCGTTTCAGGTGTGCTCTGTGATCCACGCGGTCACGTCGGTTCGGGGCTGCATGCTAGGCTCTGGCGATCCACTGTGCGAGGCGAGTTGTATGGATTTAGATAGCGTCCGGGACCGGCTGCCACCCGAATTGGCGAGGACTGTCGACTTGGAGTCCGCATGGCGGCGCTATCGCAACACGGGTGGCCGGGACGAGGGCGATGGTTTCGTGGCTTGGGTGATGAACGGTCAACCGACAGGCACCGATCCGCTGCACAACCTCGCCGACGAGCCCGTCGAGGTGACCCGAATCCTGCCGATGCGGTTTGCCACGCATTGTGGAGACGCCGCGACACGTGTGATGGATGGCGCGGGCGTGCCTGCCGAGGCCGTCACGGCGAAAGCGCAGCAGGCGCGACCTGAATTTCCCTATGTCCTGCTGGGCAACGCAGGGCGCGGCGGCATGGGCACCGTGCATGTCGCGCGGGATACCGAGCTGGCACGACGGGTAGCGTTGAAAGAACTGAATGCCGATGTTCGCGATGTCGATGGCATCCGCGAGCGCTTCATCCGCGAAGCACAGATCACCGCACAGCTCGATCATCCGAACGTGGTTCCTGTGTATGCGCTGGAAATGACCCCGGAAGGCATGCCGGCCTACACCATGAAGTTCGTGCAGGGCAAGACGTTCCAGACCCTGATCGACGAGACCCAGGACGCGTTCGAGCGCGGCGAAACGCCCGACGAGGCGCATTCGCAGGCGACGCGCCTCGAACATTTCCTCAAAGTTGCCGATGCGATGGCGTACGCGCACGACAAAGGCGTGATCCACCGCGATCTCAAACCCGCCAACCTGATGCTGGGCCGGCATAACGAGGTCTACGTGATGGATTGGGGCCTGTGTCGGTTGCTCAATCAGCCCGAGGCTCCCACTTCGCCAGATGCGTCGTGGGTTTTGAGCTCGGCCAATGTGTCCGGACGCTCGTCTGAAACCCAAGCGGGTGATCTGATTGGCACACCGCGCTACATGTCGCCTGAGCAAGCCGGCGCACGCAATCTGGAAATTGATGCGCGTAGCGACCAATACGCGCTCGGATTGATCCTGTACGAAATGGTCACGCTGCAGACGCCCTATGAAGGAAGCAGCGCCTACGACGTGTTGATGAATGCACGAGTCGGCCAGCGCCGTGCGGTGACCGGCGCGTATCGCGGTATGCACATTGCGCGCGAATTGCGCGCGATCATCGAGCGCGCAACCCGGATGTCGCCCACCCAGCGCTATGCGAACGTCGCCGATTTCGCGGCCGAGATCCGCCGCTTCGTGCGCGGCGAAGCAGTCTTTACGGCGCCAGATACGCCTTGGCAACGGCTGCAGCGCGGCATCGTTCGGCACCGCCAGCAGGCATCGATCGGAATTCTTGCGCTGGTCGCATTGTCGGCGATCGCGGTCGGCGGGCTGCTTTGGCAAAACCAACGCGTCATTGAGCGCGAAAACCTGCGTGAACAACGCACGCTGATGCTGCGCGAGGCCGTCGCGGATGCGGGCGACCACATCCAAACCCGGCTCCTGCAACTGGAGGGCGCGCTGAGCGATCTGGCCTCGTCCACCGAGCAGGCGTTGCAATACGCACTGCCGAGTGACGAGCCGGTCTACCTGCTGCGCGATTTCAGTGATCCCGCACGCGCTCCGACCGACCTGCAGCCAGCGCCGGAGTTCGGCGGACACATGAGCCTGCATTGGCCGGTCTGGGTGCTGCCATCGGGTGTCGACGAGCCAGCTGCCATGGTGCGCGTGCGTCGCCTGGCCAACCTTCAGGAGTTCTACGGCGAGTTGTATCGGCGTATCCAGAGCGTGGTGCGCGGTGACAGCAAGAGTTTCTACAGTACGCTGCCGGTTGCAGCGAGCAACAACTTCAACGAGGTGATCGTCGCCGGGATCCTGCTCGGTCTTGACGATGGCATCGGCTCGCTCTATCCGGGGTGGGATGGCATTGCTCCGGGCTTCGATCCGCGGGCGACCGATTGGTACCGGATTGCCGTGAACCAGCACAATCCGCGCTGGGGCGAGCCTTCACGGATTGTGCAGAGTGGTCCACCCGTTCTTCCGCTCAGTATTCCGCTCTACGACCGTGCGCAGCATTTCCTCGGTGTCCTGTCGCTGACCGTCGTTTCACAACGTTTTCTGCACGACCTGCTTGATCTGGGGAAAGTGCCGGGCGTGGAATCGGTGTTGCTGACCGATGCGCACGGCGATCTGCTGGCGACGGCGCATCGCGATCACCAGACGACATCGCTCAATTCAAGCGATAGCGATACCGCAAAAGCCGTGCTCGCGCGTTTGCAGGACAGTAACGACAGCGTCGTGACCATGGACATAGCAGGGCACAGCCGTTTCATCGTTGCCGACAACATCGATCCGCTGGGATGGACCCTGATCGCGATCACGCAAACCCCACTCGTGCCGGATCGTTGAGCCAGCAGATGGCCGAATGCGTAAACCGTCAGGGGTGCGCGTTGGCGCGAAGCAGGATTGCGGGAATCGGTCGACGCGAATGCGCAGGGAGCCGGTCTGCTGGCGAAACAATATCGGCGCCAGTGATCGATGTCGCGCTGGTATTTGCAGGGTCCAGCCAGTCGCGCAGTCGGGTGGCGGCGCTCGTGCCGTTCCATGCAATCGAGAGCCTCCCATAGCAGTCGGTGCCGGCGTTCGGTTGGCTTGGAACGGTGCTGCTGCAGCCGGCATCGCCGCCAGACAAGGTTCCGATCAGGAGACGCGCTTGGTTGCGATCGCTCATGGCGACGAAAAGCCCCGATCCGGATGAACCGTTCTCGGTCGTGCCGTAGGCATACGGGCCTGTCTCCCAATGCGTGTTGGATGCGGTCGGTGTATCGCTGATGCAGCTGCTGATGATTGCCGCGGCCGACCCTTTGGTGACTTTCTTGACGTCGCCGGACGGGTGATGAATGCCGATGGTCGCGACCGGTATCGCACCGGTTGCATTCCAGCCGTTGTAATGAACGTTCCAGGCGGGGTCGGGTGTCTGGCTCAATTCGACCAGACTGAAGTCGACATCCGCACGCGTCGCGCGCAACACCGCCCCCTGTTGGTTATCGTTGAGATAACCGCCGGCCGGAGCACTGAGCTGGTTGCACCGTGTTGATTGATAGTTCCAGTAGATGACCATCGAGGCCGCTTCGCTGGCGCTGGTCACACAGTGCGCGGCGGTCAGGAAATAATTGCGGCGGTCTCGCGGTACGTCGGCGACAAGAGTGCCCGTGCACAGAAAGTAATTGCGGCTGTCGTCGGCGCGGACTTCGTACTGGCCGACCGCGCGTGCCACATCGGCATAGGGTTGACCGAGCGGGCAAGCGACATTGACATTGCATGCGCCGGACGCGCCGAGCTCGCTGGAATCGGTTTTGGCCAAGCCGAAACGATCGCGGAAGCCCGCGCCGACACTGTCCAGTTCGAGCGCATCGGTCGGAAACGTCGTCGGATCCGGCACGTGCAGCTCGATGGTCGCCGTATCCCCCGGGATGACGGGCGCTTCGAAACGACCATCGATGGCGTCGGCAGTCGTGAAAGGGCCTTGGTAGTAGTTGCCCGAGCCGATCACATGCAAGGTTGCGCCCGGCGGCAGCGCATAGCGCGCGAAGCCGAGCCGCAGGTCAGTCGCACCGCGCGCACGCACGCTGACACGCCACAGCGCTGAGCCATCCGCGAGCACGGTCCAGATACCGTTGCGGGCCGGATCGATCGCGACCGTCGTACCCACGGCCACCTGCATTCGTTTGGTATGCGGGCCAACGATGTGGGCGCGCGCATCGCTCTCGGCCCGTGTGCGGGCCACGTCGATCGGGCTGATCTCTTCGATCGGCACGATCACCGCCGACTTTGCGCGTTGGCTGAAGCTGCGGGGCGGCTCGCCTTGGCGGGCGTGTGCCGCGAACGCACATGACAAACCGGCCAGTATGAATATTACGTTGTGGTATGGGCCGGCAAGATGGGGCATGGCGATCCTGCAGTGGGCGGCGTGGCAGTCTCCATGGTACCCGCTGGCGTGCGGGAGCCGCAGCCTGAAATCGACTCCGATGAGACTGTCCCGGAAAACAGCCGTTGCGTCGCTGCGCGCTGTTGGCGCGTTAGGTGGCAGCTCCGGTCATTCACGGCTTGATCAATCGCGATGCGCCGCGTTCCTGCCGCGGCCTGCGCCAATCTTGCGGTCAAGGCTACCGAACAGTCTCTTGAACAACCGCGAAAATTTGCCCCGCCGGGTCTTGCGCAGTTTTTCTGCTTCGGAGGTCAACCAGGCGACCTGTATCACGCGGCGCTCGCCTTCGTGCGGAAGATGGCCGTGGAAGGAATTGTCCGCGCGCTTGAACGCGACGAGATTTCCGTATACCGGTCGGATTTCCTGCACGACCAGGTCATCGATGTCATCGATCCGGTTCAGGAAACGCAGACAGCCTTCGCTGATGGCGGGCCAAGTTTCGTTCAGATAGAGCAACGCAGTGACCACCTTCGAGTGGCTGTCGGTATGAATCGTGCCGTGGCGCTTGTTTAGTGCGCGACAGATCGTGACCAAGTTTGGAAAGCGACCGAGGTCAGGGATGCCGAGACGGCGGCCGATTGCGTCGGCAAACGCTGGGGACGTCAGATCATCGATCAGGCGGTTGATCGATGGCCCGCAGTCGCCTGCCTCGTGCGGAAAGAAGCCGGCACTCGGGTAGCGCGGGAAATCGGCGGCAAGTCGGTCGTGCAGCGAGTGGGGTAACTGGTCATGCGCGATCAGAAAGGCGAATGGCTGCTGATGGACTGCGGTGTCGGCTCGATCAAGCCGTGCCGCATCGAGCAGGCTTTCGACAAGGCGTGGGTGATCGGTGGACTCGGGGGCGACGTTCATCGTGAAGGTGCTCACATCAACCCGGTCAATTGTAGTCCCGCGGTGGACAGTGCGCGGGTGCGGCACTAAAATCCTCTCTCGCCTTGATCCTCTTTTCCGCACACGGACCGGTACCTGCCGGCCCGCGTGCGCTGCCGCACCCGGTGTCGACTCGACCCGCGCGCTTTCCACTCATTCTTTCAGGCGAACCATGACCATTCCCGCACTCCTTGCACTCGCCGATGGCAGCCTCTTCCGCGGTGTTTCCATTGGCGCGCAAGGCCAGACCACCGGAGAAATCGTGTTCAACACCGCGATGACCGGTTATCAGGAGATCCTGACCGATCCCTCCTATTCGGGCCAGATCGTCACCCTGACCTATCCCCATATCGGCAACACCGGTTGCAACGCCGCGGATGTCGAATCGACGCGCGTCCACGCCGCAGGGCTGGTGATCCGCGACCTGTCCCTGGTCGCGAGCAACTGGCGCTCGGAGGAAACGCTGGGGATGTACCTCTCCCGCAACAACGTGGTCGCGATCGCCGAGATCGACACGCGGCGGTTGACCCGCATCCTGCGCAACAGCGGCGCTCAGAGCGCGTGCATCGCCACCGGCGCGAGCATTTCCGATGACGCTGCGCTCGCGGCGGCGCGCGCGGTCCCAGGCATGGGCGGCATGGATCTGGCCAAAGTGGTGTCGATCAGCGAGCATCAGACATGGCGCTTTGGCAGTTATGACCTTGATCACGCCGCATTCACACAGCCGGCGTCGCGCTTTCGTGTCGTCGCGTATGATTTTGGTATCAAACATAACATTCTGCGCATGCTTGTCGATCGAGGTTGCGAGATCACTCTGGTGCCTGCACAGACAACGGCGGCTGAGGTGTTCGCGCTGACTCCGGATGGGGTGTTCCTGTCCAACGGTCCGGGCGATCCGGACCCGTGCGAC
>JBDTWV010000036.1:0-10535 GCA_040006495.1 Dokdonella sp. | reverse complement strand
CTGATGATCGAGGAGGACACCGCGATGATCTGGCGCGGCCCGATGGCGACGCAGGCATTGCAGCAGATGCTCGGCGACACCAACTGGTCCGATCTCGATTACCTGATCATCGACTTGCCACCCGGCACCGGCGACATCCAGCTCACGCTATGCCAGAAGATCCCGGTTTCTGGCGCGGTGATCGTGACCACGCCACAGGACATCGCACTTCTGGATGCCAGGAAGGCGCTGAAAATGTTCGAGAAGGTCAATGTGCCGGTGCTCGGTATCATCGAAAACATGTCGACGCATGTCTGCACGAAGTGCGGCCATGAGGAGCACATTTTCGGCGAAGGTGGCGGCGAGCGCATGGCGGCGCAATATGACGTTCCGATGCTCGGCAGCCTACCGCTTGATATCCGCATCCGCGAACAGGCCGACGGCGGCACGCCGACCGTCGCGGCGATGCCCGATTCCGACCTTGCCGCGCGGTATCGCGAGATCGCGCGCAATGCCGCCGCGCGCCTCGCGCTGCGGGCGCGCAACAAAGCGATCTCGTTTCCGAAGATCGTTGTTCAAAATACGTGAAAGTCGGGATTCTGGATTCGGGATTCGCGAGGAGGTCGCGAGGACTCGGACACGCTCAGCATGGATGAGAGCCGGTGAAAAATTCGGAAGGCCAGCTTTCGCTTCCCCTGTGCAGAGGGGAAGCTGCACGGAGCGCTGAAGGCGGCGCTCTTTGCTCGGAATAAACAATCGACGGCACCGCGGCTTTGCCGCGCTCCCCGTTCCGCCTTCGGTACCTTCCACCGCTTGCGGGAGAACGAACAGCATGGCGCATTTCATCTTTTCTTTAATTTTTCACGGGCTGGTTCCGAACCGTGGCCTCCGAATCGAGCCACACGGCTGTTGACCAATCCCCCAATCCCCCAATCCCGAATCCCCAAACCAACATGACTATCAAAAGCGACAAATGGATCCGCCGCATGGCACAGGAGTGCCAGATGATCGAGCCGTTCGAGGCGGGGCAGGTCAGGCGTAATGGCAGCGAGCGGTTAATTTCGTACGGCACCTCGAGTTACGGCTATGACGTGCGCTGCGCCGATGAGTTCAAGGTGTTCACCAACATCAACTCGACCATCGTCGATCCGAAGAATTTCGACGAACGCAGCTTCGTCGACGTCAAGTCCGATGCCTGCATCATTCCGCCGAACTCATTCGCGCTGGCGCGCACGGTCGAATACTTCCGCATCCCACGCAAGGTGCTCACGATCTGCCTCGGTAAAAGCACGTACGCGCGCTGCGGCATCATCGTCAACGTGACCCCGCTGGAGCCCGAGTGGGAGGGTCACGTCACCTTGGAGTTCTCCAACACGACGACGTTGCCGGCGCGGGTCTACGCGAACGAAGGCGTCGCGCAGATGTTGTTCTTCGAATCCGACGAGGAATGCGAGACCAGTTACAAGGATCGCGGCGGCAAATACATGGGTCAGACTGGCGTGACCCTGCCGCATGCCTGAGATCCCCGCTTTGTTTGGCCGGAGCGGCGCAGGCCGCGATGCCCTTCCCGCGACAGCACGCACCTTCCCCGACCTGCCACGCATGCGGCATGAATGGCTCCCAACGCGCCGCATGCCGGGCGCCCCCGCTGGTGGTATCTTCCCGCTTTCGAAAATAGCAACCGGAGCACGCACACCCATGCGGAGTTTTACGATCAATTCAACCTGGAAAATGGCAGCGCTCGCGCTCGCGACGTTGTTGCTGGCCGCGTGCTTCGGCGGGCGCACCAAGCCCGAAACTGTAAAGTCCGGTGATGTTCCATCTTCGTTCGACGTGACCCTGATTGCGGCGAAAGACAACCAGTTTGACTACGAAGATGCGCCATTGACCGAAGAGGACCTCAAGAGCGCGCTGCGCTATCGCCAGGAAGAGTCCCTGCCGATCGCGACCGTTGTCCTCAAGCGGGGCGAGAAAGAGAAGATCAAGAAAGAACACATCATTGCGCTGGCGCGTGTCGCCTATCAGATGCACTTCAAGGCGTACATGCAGGAGAAAGACGGCCAGATCTCCCAGATCCTGGCCAGGGCGAAAGAACCGGAGCAGGCTCCTCCGGAACCCAAACATCCAGAGGAGAAAACACAATGAAGAACCTGATGCGCGGTGCGCTGCTCGCGCTTGGCCTGGCAACAATGACCGCGGCGTTCGCGCGCTCTGACGTGGTGGATGGCAACGCGATGATCAAGCCCGTGAACGCTGACAAGTATTCGATCGATGGCACGATCATGGGCAAGGCCGAGCTGTATGGTTACATTGGCGATCTGCGCGATCGTGAACACCTGACTGGTCTCGCGCTCAAGCGTGGTGGCAACGACGCACAGCGTCAGGTGATCGGTTCGATCGCGCGCGCGCTGCAGCTCAAGGCATTCGAGCAGGACGGTCGCGACCTCAAGTCGATCGATCTGCCGCCTGCCGCGCCGACCCCGCCGCCGCCGTCGATTGAGAGCCAGCAACCCGCCGCGCCTGCGCCCGTCGCAGATCCGGTACAGCACTGACCGGTCGAATTCACCGTCGCGCAAAAATCGTGTTGCGCGGCCTACCCGCCCTATGAACGGCGCACACTTGCCCGATGCGCGCCCTCTGTGTGTTTTCATTTCCCCAGCATCCGACCGTTTTGACTCCCCATCGATTTTTCAATCGTGTCTCCCGCATTGCTTTGGTCGTCGCGATGGCTGCCTGCCCGCTGCATGCGCACGCCGCCAATCCGCTGTCGCTGATCGGTGAAACTTATTCGCATTGGAAGGATCGGCTCTTCGGCGCCGATCACGCGAAGCCGGCGCAGGTCGATGCACCTGCGCTCGGTCCGATCATGATGCAGCCGGGACATCCGCAGCGCTTCGTGATCGACGCGACGGCGCCCGAGCGCGAGTTTTCCAAGGGCAAGAGCCATTACCGGATCATCGAGTTGGCGCAGCCTCTCGAACATGCGGCCGTGCGCGTGCAGGTCGTCGCACAGCGCAAGCAGAAGGGGCGCGGGCACGAGGTCTTCAAGCCGCTGCTGTACGGCTTGGGCGATGGCGACAACGTGCGCGATCCGGTCGAGGTGAAACCATTGCACTTGGACATCCGGCCGTTCCGCCGCACGCGTCTGCTCGGCTGCGTACCGATGGAGAACCTGCAGCGCTTCGCGGTCGCCACCGCCGCTGACGCGGTTGGAAAATCCTATGAAACGGACGTCCGCGATGCCGTGAAGGCGCCGACTCCCGGCGGTTTCTACTACACCACCGATGCGGTGAAAGTGGCGCTGCCGTATGCCACAAGCGGTGTTCTGATTATCCAGATTACCCAGGAAGACAAAGCCGGCAAAGGTTGCTGACTTTCGGCACGCGGTGCACGCGTTGCAATCTGGCACAGTGCCGGATCGTGATCGTCCCGGGGAGTCGTTTCATGCGTCTGCGCATTTCGCTTGCATTGGCTGTATCGCTGGGGACGGGATCTTTGGGCGCGCTCGCCCTTGCTGGTCCGGTCGATCCCAATGGTTACGCGCGCGACCCTGCACAGACGATCGACCAGGCCTATACCGACAAGATTCGGGAGTACACCACCGAGCCATCGTTCAATTCGCCGCTGACCGCTTACCTGCCTGCGTCATCGAGCGTACCGACGCCACAAAAAGTGTTGGGAGTTATTGCCGGCGCGCCGGACGTGCTGCCCTATTCGGCCGATGTGTATCGCTATTTCCGCGAACTCGCCAAGGCCAGTCTGCGGGTCAGGGTGTTTTCGATCGGCAAGACGGAGGAAGGCCGCGAGATGATCGCAGTCGCGGTCGCCGACGAAAAGCTGCTGGCAGATCTCGACACGAACAATGCGCGCCTGGCCCAACTGGCCGATCCGCGCCGCATCGGCATGGATGATGCGAAAGCCGACGCGCTGGTCGCACAATCGACACCGGTCTACTACATCACCGGCACCATCCATTCAACTGAAACAGGCGCGCCGACCGCGCTGATGGAACTGGCCTACCGGCTCGCGGTGGATGATGCGCCGTATATCAGGAAAATACGCTCGCACGTGATCACGCTGATCACGCCGGTCGTTGAAGTCGATGGCCGTGATCGCATGGTGGATTTGTACAACTGGCATCGCGCGCATCCGGGCCAGCAATATCCGCCGCTGATGTACTGGGGCCATTACGTTGCTCACGACAATAATCGCGACGCGATGGGATTGACCCTGAACCTGACCCGCAACGTGCTTGAAACCTATGTCGGCTGGCACGCCCAAGTGCTGCACGACCTGCACGAGTCGGTGCCCTTCCTGTACGACAACACGATCGGCGATGGCCCATACAACGCGTGGATCGACCCGATTCTGGCCGGTGAATGGCAGCAGCTCGGCTGGAACAATGTGCAGGCGCTGACCAAATTCGGCATGCCTGGCGTATTCACCCACGGCGACTTCGACACCTGGAGCCCGGGCTACCTGATGTTCATCGCCGCGATGCACAACGGCATCAGCCGTCTGTACGAAACATTCGGCAACGAGGGTGCTGACACCGAGAAGCGCATCCTCGATCCCGACGAATACTCGCGCACCTGGTTTCGCCCCAATCCGCCACTGCCTGAAGTGCTGTGGTCACAGCGCAACAACAACAATTACCAGCAGAGCGGATTGCTGACCGCATTGGATTACTTTGCCGACAATTCGCAGTTGTTCCTGAAGAATTTTTATCTGAAGAGCAAGCGCTCGATCGAGAAGCCGGGCGAGGCTGGCCCTGCCGCTTACGTGCTCCCAGTCGACGCCAAGCACGCGGGCGCGCAAGCGCAACTGCTGCGAGTCTTGCAGCGTCAGCATGCGGAGATCAGCCGCACCATCGCGCCGATGACGGTTGACGTGCCGGTTGGGAAGAACAAGGGCGACGACAAAGGCGATAAATCCGGGAAGCCCGATCCAGCCGCGAAGGCGCCGAAGACGCAGCTGCGCACGTTTGCCGCGGGCAGTTATGTCGTACGCATGGACCAGCCGTATTCGCGCATCGCCGACACCTTGCTCGATCGCCAGTACTGGTCGCCTAAAGACCCTCAGCAACATCCTTACGACGACACCGGCTGGTCGATGGGCGACCTGTACGGAGTCGAGGTCGTGCGTGTGATCGACACGGTAGTGCTGAAAGCGCCGATGATCGCGGTCGGAGAGGCGATCGAAGTGCCGCAAGGTTTGCCGGCCGTCGACGTCGCCGCGTCGAAATTGCCGCGCATCGCATTGATGCACACCTGGCTCAGCACGCAAACCGAGGGCTGGTGGCGCATGGCGCTGGACAAACTTGGGGTGAAGTACGACTACATCAGCACCCAGGACGTCGCACGCAACAGCGACCTGCGCGGCAAATACGACGTGATTCTGTTCGGACCGATCGGACGCGGCAACACCCAGCGAATCATCGACGGCCTGCCGATGTGGGGTAACGCGTTGCCGTGGAAGACCACCAAGCTCACGCCGAATCTCGGCAAGATCGCATCGACCGACGACATCCGCCCGGGCCTCGGCGCCGAGGGCGTCGAGCACCTCAAGCAGTTCGTGCGCGCGGGTGGTTTGCTGATTACGGCCGAAGACAGCGCGGAGTTTGCTATCGACATTGGTCTGGTGCCCGGTGTTTCAGTGACGCCGCGCGACAAGCTCAAGGTCGTTGGCAGCGTGCTCCGCGCCGAAATTGTCGACCGCGACAGTCCGATCGCTAGCGGCTACGGCGACAACCTTGCGCTGTACAGCGCCAGCGGCCATTCGTTCAAGGTCTCCAACCTGCTCACCGGCGATGACCACCTGCCAAACGCGAAGGATTTCCAGCGTCCGACCGGGCGCGGCGGTCCGGATGAAATGGATATTCCAGAAGGTCGCGCGTTCACCGAGGCAGTGCCGCTTCCCGACGTGAAGCCGTGGCAGGCGTTGCCGCTGAATGTCGAGCAATCGCGGCGCAACCCGTTCGTGATTCCGGAGGATCAGCGCCCGCAGGTGATCGTGCGCTATGCCGATGCGAAGGATCTTCTGATCTCCGGCCTCCTCGACGGCGGCTCCGAGATGGCCGGGCGCGCGGCCGTGGTGAACGCGCGTTACGGCAAAGGTCACGTACTGCTGTTCGCCAACAACCCGATCTGGCGCGGCGAAACCATTGGCAGCTATGCGCTGGTGTTCAACGCGATCATCCACTTCGACCAACTCGATGCGCAGGCGACGACCACCATCAAAAAGGCCCGCTGATCTTGATGCATTGCTCCGCCTGCCGGGAAGGTCGATGCGTTGCTCCCGGAGGAGCGCTGCAAGCGCGACCACGCCGCGACGTTCGATCTGGTCTCTGGTCGCGGCTGCGCAGCGAGGCGGCTGCAGTGCTACCACCACTTTCGCCGCTCAGGAGATCGCGCCCCCTGCGACACGCAGATCGCGCTGCGTCGCGATCGCGCATTCGATTGCGGCGCGCACGCCATCGATCATCGTAGTCAGGGCCATGCTCGGCTGGCGTACGCGCAGAGCGGCTTGTTGCGGCAGCCACGGCACATGCACGAAGCCGCCGCGTGCTGTCGGGTGCTGCGTTGCGAGCAGATGGGCGAGTCCGAAGAACACCTGGTTGCAGACGTAGCTGCCGGCGCTCAGCGATGTCGCGGCTGGAATCCCGAGCGCGCACAGGCGCGCTTCGATGGCTTTGATTGGCAGGCTCGAGAAATAGGCGCCCGGCGCACCGGCGACAACGGCTTCGTCGATCGGTTGCAAGCCATCGTTGTCGGCGATGCGCGCGTCGATCAGGTTGACCGCGACGCGTTCCAGCGAAATTTCGCTGCGCCCACCGGCTTGGCCGAGGGCGAGCACCAGGACGGGGCGATGGGTGTCGAGCAGGCCTTCGAGGATCGGCAAAGTGGCTGCGAATGCGACCGGCAGGATCGCACCGACGACACGATGCGCGGCGATGATTTCGCCGTCCATGGTACGGACAATTTCCTGCGCTGGATTGACGCGATCGCCGCCGAAAGGCTCGAAGCCGGTCAGCAGAACCGTCGGTTGTGTCTTCATCGGAACACCAGCAGCCACATCAGCAGGAAATTAACCACGAGCAGCGCGAGCGCGGTCGGTATCTGTGCACGGATCACCCCGTACTGATCGGGGAGTTCCAGCAGCACGGCCGGCACGATATTGAAGTTTGCGGCCATCGGCGTCAGCAGGGTTCCGCAATAGCCAACCAGCATGCCGAGCGAGCCAAGCACGGCAGGGTGTGCGCCGTGGTGCAGGACCAGCAGCGGCAGGCCGATGCCGGCCATTAACACCGGAAACGCGGCGAACGCGTTGCCCATGATCACCGTGAACAGCACCATGCCGAGTGCGAATGCGGTGAGGCAGGCGAGGGCGCTGTCGATCGGGATCACCGCTGTGACCAGGGCTGCGATCGCGTCGCCGACGCCGGTCGCGGCAAAGACGCTGCCGAGCGTCGCCAGCAACATCGGCAGCAGCACGGCCCAGCTCAACGCGTCGAGCAGGCGCCGGCCTTCGCCGAGGCCGATCACAAACGGCGTTTGCGTGACGCGCAAGGCGGCGAGGAATGCGACCACACAGGCGACGCCGAGTGCGACCAGGGTGCCGTGCGCAGCATCGATCAAGGATGTCCCACGCCAATCTAGGTAAGGCGCACCGAGTACCAGCACCAGGGTGACCAGCGGAATCGCCAGTGCGGGCCAGAACAATCGATTACCGAGGCGGCTAGCTGTGACACGTCGCGCGGTGACCGCTTCGGCGGCGTCGACCGGCGCGAGCATCGGCACGCGCGCGGCCATCACGCCAAGGATCAGCACGCCCACGCCCATCGCCTGCGCGGGCCAGCGCGAGCCGTGTGCCAATGCGGCGAGGATCGCGTCGCCGAACAGAAATGCGCAGGCCAGGATCGCCCAGAACACGGCCATTGCGTAGCGGCGCTCACGCAGGTTCAAGGCACCGGCGAACAGCAGGAAGGCGCCGAGCAGCCAGTAGATATATTCAATTTTCAGCATCGGTGCGCTTCGCTTCGAGGCTGAGTCGTTCGCGCACACGGCGTTCCAGCGAGCGCTGGAAGCGATACAGGCGCAGCACGTGGATCACGAACGCGGCGACTGCGGTCGGCAACGCCCACAACGCGATTTGCAATGGTTCGAGCGCGATGCCGTGCTGCGCGTAGAACGCCTGGATCAACAGCACCGCCCCGAACGCGAGAAAGATGTCCTCGCCGAAGAACAGGCCGACGTTGTCGGTAGCGGCGGCCATCGCACGAACCTCATCGCGTTCCGCGTCGCTGAGCGCGCCAGCACTGCGTTCGGCCGCCGCTTCGCTCATCGGTGCAACCAGCGGGCGCACGGTTTGCGGATGTCCGGCGACATTGTTCAGTCCCAGCATCGACAGAATCTGGCGCAAGGCGAGGTAGCTGGCCAGGAATCGAGTCAGGGTGAGCCCGCGAAAGCCGATGATCCACTCGCGCGCGCGTTCGCGTAAGCCCGCGCGCTCGAGTACGCCGATCACCGGCAGGGTCATCACCAAAAGCAATAGCGCACGGTTATTGACGAACGAAGTGCCGAGCATCGCCAGCAGATCGTCGATAGGCAGTCCGGCGGCGATGCCGCTGACCACGCCGGCAATGACCACCACCAGTACCGGGTTGCGTTTCAGCACGAAGCCGATGACGACAACGGCGACACCCAGCAACGGCCAGTAGTTCATGCGACGTGCTCCGCACGCACTGCGGAGACCACCATTCCGGCGCAGTCCAACGCCATGCGCAGCCGCTGCGCGAACACGCCTGCATCCGGGCGATCGCCGTGTACGCAGATCGTGTCGGCATTTAGTTCCAAGGGGTTGCCATCGCGTGTCGTGACAGTGCCACGCGTCGCGATGGCCAGCGCCTGCGCGATGGCTGCATCGACATCGTCGATGACGGCGTCGGCCTCGCTGCGCGGAGTCAACGAACCATCACTGCGGTAACGGCGATCGGCAAATGCCTCATGCGCGACGGCGAGGCCGGCGCGTTGTCCGGCGCGCGGCAGCTCGCTGCCGGCGAGTCCGACGAGGATCAGCGACGCGTCGAAATCGTGCGTCGCCCGCGCGATTGCGTCGGCCAGCGCGGCATCCCGCGCGGCCATGTTGTACAACGCACCATGCGGTTTCACGTGGCACAGGCGCGTGCCCGCTGCGCGTGCGAAGCCGGCCAAGGCGCCAATCTGATACAGCGTCATCGCGTAGGTTTCAGCGGCGCTGAGGCGCATCTCCCGTCGGCCAAATCCCTGCAGATCCGGTAGCGCAACGTGTGCGCCGATCGCAACGCCCGCGCGCGCGGCGAGTTCGACCGTGCGTCGCATCGTGTCCGGATCGCCCGCATGGAAGCCGCACGCGATGTTTGCGGAGCTCACATGGGCGAGCACGACGGCGTCCTGGCCCATCGTCCATGCGCCGAACGATTCGCCCATGTCGCAATTGAGATCGATGGTGTTGGTCATGATCCAGTCTGCTGGCGCGCTGCGATCGCCTCAACGAGGCGCGCGAGTTCGCGTTCACGGCGAAGATAACGCGTTTGCGCCTCGTCGAGATCGAATTCGCTGAAGCGCACCGAATCGCCGGGACGGCGTTGCGCGAGACGGGGCAGATCGATCGCGATGACCTGGCCAATGCGTGGGTAGCCGCCAGTGGTGGGGTGCTCGGCCATCAACACAATGGGTTGGCCACTCGGCGGCAGCTGCAGCGTACCGAACGCGGCTGGTTCGCTGACCAGCTCGAGCGGCGCCTGCAGCGTGAGGCGCTGTCCCTCGAGGCGAAAGCCGACCCGATTGGAATCGGCCGCGATGCGGAAATCCGCGCTGAACAGCGCTGTTCCTGAGACCGCATCGAAAGCATCGAAATCTGTGCCGCGGATCAGCCGGATCGGGCGATCTGGATCGGCGTCGAACCACGGGCGCGGGTCGAGCGACCACGCCGCCGACCCGGCATCTGGGGGGAGCGCCGGAAGGCGCGATGCCCTCGCGATTCGGGAAAAAGGCATCGCGTCTTCCGCCGCCCCCACGGGAATCTGCAATAGGTCGCCTTCGCGCAATGCACGGCCGCCAAACGGCCCGAGCTGCGCATTGACATCGGTTGTTGCACTGCCGAGCACGTGCTCGACGTCGAAGCCGCCGGCGATTGCGAGATAGCCGCGTGCACCGCGGCGCACGCGGCCGCAGTCGAGCACGGCGCCTGCCTTGACTTCGATCGCACGCCAGCCGTCGATGGGTTTGCCGTCGATCCACGCATCAAATGTCGCGCCGGTCAGCGCGATTGTCGCTGCGCGGTCGAAGTGCAGGCGCGGTCCGATCAGGGTGAGCTCGAGCGCGGTCGCGTTTCTTTCGTTTCGGACCAGCGCATTGGCGAGGCGGAATGCGACGTCGTCCATCGGGCCTGCGCTGCCGATGCCGAGAGTCGCATAGCCGCGTCGACCACGATCCTGCAGCGTTGTCAGCAAACCCGGTTTGAGAACTGCAAGCGTCATTGCGCGAGCGCGGAAAATTCAGCGACGTCTATCGCGC
>JBDTWV010000035.1:0-10582 GCA_040006495.1 Dokdonella sp. | reverse complement strand
AGTCGCGTAGGAGCGTCTCAGGCGGGATAAGTCGAAAGCTCACTTCGCAACTGCCGGCCTCGCGCCGCGCGGCTTGGGATCCTTGCTCAATGCGGTACGGACGTCGCTGGCAAGAACGCCGAGGAACCGAGCCAGTTCATGAAGATCAAATTCCGGGTGAGCCTGTGCGGCAGCGCGAATCCTCGAGGTTTTGGACGGCTGGACGGCGAGGTTCATCAGACTCTCCTTGCGGCGTGTTCTTAGTTTGTTCTATGCTTCACGCAGCGCAAAAGTCCAGCCGTCGGGTAGGCGATTTGATGTTCACGCTTCAACGCTTGCCCCAGGCGACGCACACCAGCATGTGGGCGTGATCGCCTGGTCGCGAGCCGACATTGGGCTGGGTAAATACGGGCCGCCCGAAATCCTGTATGACGGTGTCGCCGTCCTTACAGTGGACTGAAGAGCGATGTGCAATCTCTACTCCCTCGTCACCAACCGAGAAGCAATCCGCCGGATTGCCCAGGCATTCAACGACAGCATCGGCAATTTGCCAGAGCTGCCGGGTGTCTATCCGGATTACTTTGCACCGATCGTCCGGATGAACGCTCAGGCAGAGCGTGAGATCGTGCTGGCCCGGTGGGGGCTTCCCTCTCTCAAGGACCAGCCAACAGATAAGCCGAACCGCGGTACGACCAATGTACGCCATCCATGGTTCGACGACTGGAAGGGTTATCTTGGTGTCGAACACCGGTGCCTTGTGCCACTCACGCGCTTTGCGGAACCATGCAAACTCGAGGATGGCTCAAGCGGCAATGCCTGGTTCGCTATGAACAAGGAGGAGCCGTTGACCTTCTTCGCCGGCCTTTACACCGAGTGGACGGGGACGCGGCGCAAGGACGAGGGCCCGTTGACCCACCTGACCTTCGCGTTCTTCACCACCACGCCGAACGATGTGGTCGCAGCGGTGCATCCCAAAGCCATGCCGGTGATCCTGACGAGTGGCGAGGAGCAGGGCACGTGGCTGACGGCGCCTTGGACCGAGGCTCGGAAGCTACAGCGACCCCTGACCGACGGCGAGCTCGAAATAGTGCACAGGACGGCGCTGAAGTACCTGCCGGGTGTCGATGGCGTCCCAAGCGGTGACCCGTTGAAGCTCGATCGGTCCGTCTAGTACTGCATGGCTCTACCGACATCGGCGGCGTCGTTCTAGCCAGGGCCAACTTGGCGAGCCGAAGCATGAACTGTTCCAGAGGCTCCCGCTCAGGGTCGAGTTCGCTGTGCAGAAATCCCATATGTTACTCCCTTCGTTGCCTGCCACTGGAACCGCGAGCGAGCCGGTATCGATGAATGCAGCGGTACACCGTAGAATTCCAGGTCCCCATCCGCGACGATTTTCACGGACGTCACATCGCTCGACACCTCGATCACCATGGGTGCAGAGACTGCGCAATGAACAGTCGCGGTTGCGAGTTGTCCGTTGGTCCAATCGAGGTCCATGCTGTGCCCGCCGATGCACCGAAGGCCACGTGCGCTGCCCTCGCGCCAGTTGGGTGGCAACGTTCTGAGTAGGCAGATGTCCTCTCTATCCGCCTGCACGAGCAACTCGACGATGCCCGCGACAACACCAAAATTACCGTCGATCTGAAACACCTTGCCTTCGGGCCATCCAGAATGCGGGTGCAGCACCATCAGGGACTTGAACGTGAGTTTATCCAGCATGCCTTGAAACGATTGTTCGGCAAGTGTCGAGTCACGCAGGCGTGCGGACAGGCACAGTATCCATGCTTGGCTCCAGCCGGTGTAGCCAGAACCATTCGCCAGGCGATCGGCGAGCGACCGACGAACGGCCTCGAACATCTCCGGTGTTCCACCCTCCGTGATGCGGCGGCCGGGGAAAAGGCCGTAGAGGTGCGACAGATGGCGGTGGCCCAGTTCCGACGATGTCTTATCGTCGTACCATTCGAGCAAGGCGCCCGACTTCCCGATTTGGGGCAGTCGCAGCCGTGCGAGAGCGATGCGCGCGCGAGGGAGAAGCGAAGCGTCCACGGCATCGGTCGGATCGGCCCACGCGATATAGGCGTCGAGAATTTCACGGACCAGCTCCTGATCCATCGCTACGCCTTCCGAGACGCTGGCCTCGAATCCATCCAAGGTGACGAACCTGTGTTCAGGTGAGGTCGACGGGCTAACGACGAGCCCGCCGCTTGAATCGTCGACCAACATATCCAGTTCGAAGGCAACCACCTCACGGAGGACTGGCAACGCAACCTCCGCAATGAAGTTTGGGCTCGCGTGGCCGAAGTCCACGTGAGTGCGTAGATGGGATGCAAGCCACATCAACCCCGACGGCCAGTTGGCCCATTGCGGATCGCCTTGAACCGGAGACGAGAAGTGCCAGATGTCGGTGTTGTGGTGCACGACCGCTCCGTTGGCGTTGTAGTAGCGACGCGCTGCATCCACGCCCACCTGTTTGGCGCCGTCTGCGACAAACTGAAGAAGCGGTTCTGCCAGTTCACCCAGACCAACTCTCTCGGCAGGCCAATAATTCATCTGTGTGTTGATGTTGACCGTGAAGTTGCAGCTCCACGCTGGACGCACATCCACGTTCCAGATGCCCTGCAGGTTTGTCGGCTGCGTCCCCGGCTGCGAGCTCGAGATAAGCAGATACCGGCCGTAGTGGAACAGTAGCTCCGCCCGGTTCGGATTGTGCCCGCCTCCAGCCACGTTCGACGAGAGATCGAGATCGGCGCGGTCGTACATTTCGTGGTAGATTCGCTCGTGCGCGTCGCGGAGCACCGAGCTCTTAGTGGCGGAGTGCGACCTCGACGCGATCGCGTGCGCTCCTGATGAGGGCACGCGGGTTGCCGATGGGCCGCTGCCCATATCCGCGGAAGCCGGTGCTGGCCGCGACGATCAGCCTTGTCTCTCCCGGCCCGACCTGCTGGAGGACGGCGACGATCGCGTACGCCATGCCCTTGGCCACGGTGCCGTCGGCGGCCGGCCCGTCACGGTCATAGACCACGGCAGGTTCGACGGTCACGTAATTGGGCATTGCCTTGACCGGTGCCCGTCCGCCAATCATCAGCCAGCGCAGGTCGTCGGTGGACTCGATGTCCATCTGCACGCCCGGATGCGGCGATTCGTACGCCACGCCGAGATCGTGCCAGTCGAGCAGTCCGGGCCCGGAGACCGTCGATACAAAAACATCGTCGGCAAGCGAAACGAATGACACCATCTCGACTGCTTTGGACGCCATTTCATAGCGCGTGGACGCGACCGCTTTGGAAAGGTCAAGACGCCGTCGGTATAGAACAGCGTCTTGCTTGGGCCCGTAGCTAAGCAGGACCGCGCCGAGTGGCTGGTAGGACTCGGTCCACCCCGGTCCCTGCATTTGGCTGGCCAGGTGGTCGGCGAGGCGCTGATCTCCACGCCGAATGGCATCGCGCAGCAACGGGAGCAGATGTGCGGGTGGTTGCCCTCGTTCGATCTCGTGCGGCCCACCAGACCAGAAGGTATCGAGGTTGAGATCGATGCGCTCGACCCCTATTCCTCCCCTGACTGTGGCGCCGAAGCGACCGTTGCCGAGCAGAAAACTGTCGGTGAATCCGATGGCGGGCTCATCAAGTTCTAGGACGTGGCGCATGCTTGGAGCCCTTCGGTTCGTAAATGTTCGCGGTTGAAGAAGCTGAGCCTCTGTTCTGCGAAGTAGCGGAGAGAACGGACTACTGCGCGATGGCGTCGTGAACGGATTTCCACCAGCGACAAGTGATCTCTTTCGCGAACTCTCGACGCCTGCCGCCGAGAACCTAGCGAATTTCATTTGGCCTCTTCGGAGGGGCGATGAAGTAGTGAACGTGAAATGGTCAGTCTCAGCCGTCTCGCGCGCGGCTAATACTGAAACTTCGTGCAGAGCAGGGTCTTGATTTCGAAGGGTCCGAACTCGAGGACGATGCGGTTCGTGCACTCCGCCAACGTGATTCCGTGTCGTTCAAGCAAATCGCTTTCGACGAGTCGATAGTGGACGCCGTGCAGGTCGATGGCCACTTGGCGACGCGCGCCTCGTGTCTCCCACAGCCTCAACACCAAAGCGTCTGAGTCCTCGGCTTTCTTGAGGCATTCGATGCTCACGCCGTCGCCGTCCAAATGCGCGAAGGACAGCTCCTGGCGCGAGGGGGCAGAGCAGACCGGGATCGTCCTCAGGGGGTTGTTGAGTGCCTCGGCCTGGTCATGGACATGCCCGCGGTCGCCGTCATGGATAAGGAGGGCGTATCGGAATCGGTGCGATCCCTGGTCCGCTTCCGGCCAAGGATCGGTTGGGGATCGAAGCAAACTGAGCCGCAGGGTGCTTCCCTTAGCGTCGTAGCCATGCTTGCCGTCGTTAAGCAGAGCCACACCGAAACCCGGTTCCGACAGATCGACCCAGCGTTGCATGCTCGCCTCGAAGCGCGCGGTGTCCCAAGAGGTGTTGCGGTGCGTAGGGCGAACGACGTGGCCGAACTGGATTTCGGCCGCGACGCTATCGGCGCGAACCGAGAGGGGGAAGCCGACCTTGAGTAGGGTATGTTGCTCATGCCAGTCGATGTAGCAATCAATGTCGAGGCGACGTGCCCCTGCCTCGAGCGCGAGTACCTGCGTGATGGTGGAGCGTTCATAGCGCCAGGTGAGACGAAGCGCGGCGCGGTAGGGCCCGGTCTCGACAACGTCGCGCGAGATCAACCGATCCACCGCCCAGACCTGGTCCTCAAAGGAAGCGTCGATGTCCCAGGCGTCGAAGCTTGCGGGGATGTCGCGATGGGCGAAGAGGGCGTTTGCGCTGGCGCCGGGCGCGATGACCTCACGTCCGGAGTGCTTGTCATGCAGCGAGGTAATGCGGCCCTCTTCGTCAAGTTCCACGCGGAGGTGCTCGTTCTCGATGTGCGATGGAGAGATTGAGAACTCGGCTTTTCCGGGGAAGCCCGCCAGTGTAACCGTTCGAACGCCCGTTGCGGGGGCGCTGACAGGCGCCCAGTGTTCGATGGCTCCGTCGGCTCGCACGACCGCCTGAGTGCCGCCGGTCGCCTGCCCCTCGGGCAATGCGATGAAACCGATGCGTTCGCGCGGCAGCGTGTTGAGCACAAGGCGACCTCCCGCAAGGCTCGTGCCGAGGTCCAACGCCAGTGCGTCTGCCGCCGCGAAGAAGCGGGCATAGTCGCGGTCGCTGTCGTCGTATACGGCGCCGATAGAGGAGCCGGGCAGGATGTCGTGGAATTGGTTGAGCAGGACGATTTGCCAGAGCTCATGCAATTTGGCCGTGGGATAGAGCGCGCCGCGCTGCATGGCGAGTACGGCGAGGAGCTCAAGTTCGCGCATCGTGGTTTCGGCGAGGCGGTTGTTGCGCTTGTTCTTGGCCACCGAGGTAAGCGTGCCACGATGGTACTCGAGGTAGAGCTCCCCGACCCAGGTTGGGAAGCTGTCGGGTTCCGTCGCGAAGCGTTCACTGAGGCGGGCGAAAAACGGACCCATCGCGCTGTGCTTGAGGCGGGGGCAACCGGGGATGCCGCGTTCCATGCGACGGACGTTCTCGAGCATCGCACGAGTGGGGCCGCCGCCGCCGTCGCCGTGGCCGTAGACGAGGAACAGCTCATCGAGCGCGTCCTTCTGGCTGAAGCGCTTCCAAGCGCCCATGACGTGGCTCGGCACGAGATCGGGGCAATACGTGGTGTTAATGCCGTCATACTCGTAGCGCTGGGTGGTGAGGAAGTACGAGGGCACACGCGTGCCGTCGATACCTTGCCAGTGGAACACTTCGTAGGGCATGCGGTTGGTATCGTTCCAGCTAAGCTTGTGGGTTACGAACATGTCGAGCCCACTGAGTGCCATCAGCTGTGGCAGCGCGGCGCTGTAGCCGAACGTATCGGGAAGCCAGACGATACGCGGCGTCACGCCGAACGTGAGCTCGTGGTAGCGGATTCCATGGAGGATGTGGCGTACAAGGGACTCGCCTCCAGCGATTGTGGCATCTGGCTCGAGCCAAAGGGCGCCTTCGATCTCGAATTGCCCGCCGGCGATCCTCTCCCGTAAGCGGGCGAATAGCTCGGGATAGTCCTCGCTCAGGTAGTCGAGAAGGAGACCCTGATTGTACATGAAGCGGTAGTCTGGATATTCGCCCATCAGCGCAAACGCAGTGGCGAAGCTGCGCGCGACCTTCTGACGGGTCTCGCGCACGCGCCAGAGCCACGCGACGTCGATATGCGTATGCCCAGTAGCGACGATGGTCGGCATCGCGTCTGCATCGGCATCCGCGTAGATGTGATCGGCGATTACTTCGGCGGCGCAAAGGCTCGCGGCAAAGCGGTTGGCGCTACCCGGCCTGAGATCCACAAGGTCGAGTGCCTCGCCAATGTGGCGCAAGATTCGTGTGCGGCGCGCGTCGTCGGGCTTCAGAAGACGCGCGACGTCGAGCGGGACTTTGAGATCATAGTACAAACTCTCGGCTAGCGGATCGTGCAGCAGGAGGCGGCAGGCGAAGCCGAGCTGTCTGCGGTCCTCAATGGTGCCGGCTTCGATCAGAATTTCGTAGCTAGTGCCCACCACCGCAGCGGCGCTCAACAGAAACTCGCGATGGTTGCCGTCGGCGCCTTGCGCTATGTGACCGTTGACGCGCACCAGGCATTGCGGATCGGAGCGGCCCATGACGGAGCCGAACTGCGCCTCGATGCGGCAGTACAGGCGTTGGCCACCTGTTTCACCTGGCACCGTTGCAGTGCCGCCGAACCAATAGTAACCGTCGGCTCCGCCCCAGATGAGGTCGCGATCCACAGGCGCCCAGCCGTCCCAGGACTCGCTGATTGCAGTCGCACGGTCGTCGTGCTCTGCCCGGCGGAATCGCAGGGGGATGGGCGTGTCGAGCGGCGTGAAGATGCGTTCATGCAGAACCTCAAGCAGGCGGTCGTAGCTTGCAATGCTATCCATGCTGAAAGCCAGCTATTCCTTCGCGGCGCCGGCCATGAGGCCATTCATCAGTGTCTTCTGCAGTGCAATGAAAATCACCAGCATAGGCAGGATGGAAAGCACGGTCATCGACAGCAAACGGGGCCAGTTGATCGAAAAGCGGCCGATGGAATTGGCGATGGCGAGCTGCACCGTCCACTGTTCTTGTTGGTTGATGATAAGGAACGGCCAGAGATAGTCGTTCCACCGCCAGACAAGGTTGAAGGCGAGCAACGTTCCAATGGCAGGAAGCGCGAGGGGTACTATGATGCGCAGCAGAATACGCCATTCGGGCGTACCGTCGATGCGCGCCGCCTCAAGCAGGTTGTCGGGGATACCCGTGATGTACTGGCGCATGAGGAACACGCCGGTGGGTGTGGCGGCAGGCGCGATGATGAGACCCCACAGCGTGTTGAGTAGGCCTAGGTCACGCAGCACCAGGAAGACAGGGATCAGCACGATCTGGAGGGGCACCATCACGGCCGACATGATCAGCAGGAAGATGACGGTGTCGCCCTTGAAGCGGAACTTGGCGAGGGCGTAGCCGGCCATCACGCTCATGGCGACGGAGAGTAAGGCCGAGCTGACAGACACGATGGCTGAGTTGAGGAAGTAGGCGGAGAAATTGGCCCGGCTGATGGTTTTCTGGAAGTTCTCAAGTGTGAAGTGCTCTGGCCACAGGGAGGGTGGCCACTGAAAAATCTCTGCCTGGGGTTTGAGCGCCGAGAGCAGTAGCCACAGCGGCGGCAGGACAAAGAGGATTAGGACGACTGCAATAGCCACCACGCGGCCGGGGGAGGGTAGGTACCTCATCAGCGCCTCTTTGCAACACGCAATTGAAGTATGGTGAGGACCATCAGAATAACGAAGAGTACCCCGGACTGGGCCGCAGCGAGACCCGCCTGGTCGGGCCTTTTGAACGCGGTATCGTAGATGTTCTGCACCAGGAAAACGGTGGCCCGGCCCGGCCCCCCGGTAGTCAGCGAGACAACGATCTCGTAAACTTGAAAGGCACCGATGACGCCGAGTACGACCACAACCACGATGCTCGGCTCGAGCAGTGGCAGGGTGATGCGCGTGAAGGTGCGCCAGCGGCTGGTGCCGTCGACGGCGGCGGCTTCGTAGAGATCCTTGGGGATGGCGGTGAGACCGGCGATGAGGATCATCATGTTGAAGCCGGCGCCCCCCCAAACCCAGGCGACGACGACCGCGGCTTGGGCGAGTTGGTCCTGTTCTAGCCACGGCACCGCCGGGAGGCCAAAAAGTGACAGGCCGTAGTTCACGAGCCCGCTGTTGCGCGCGAAAAGCCAGGCCCAGATGACGCCGATGATCAGCCCCGAGATCATTGAAGGGAAGAAGACGATCGTGCGCGCGACCGCGTTGAAGCGCGTCTGGGGGGCGAGGAGCAGGGCGAGGCTAAGCGAGGCGATCAGCTGCAGGGGAACTGCTACGACCACAAACAGTACAGTGCGCAGCAGCGAAGTGACGAAGTCCTTGTCGGCGAGCAGCTGCACGTAGTTGTTGAGCCCCACGAAGGTCGGGATCGATTCTGGCACCTGCGGCACGACTACAAGGCCGCGCCGGAACATGCTCATCCACAGTCCTTGCAACAGTGGGTAGAGCGTAAAAGCGAAGAGGAGGGCGACCGTCGGCAAGAGCAGCACATAGGGCCAGCTTGTCCGACCGGCAAGGCGGAAGAGCCTCGCGATCGACCCGCCTTTGTTACTGAACTGCATCCAATCGCCCTCGCTCACGGGACTACTTACTGGCTGCGATGGCAGCTTCCGCTGCCGCGTGAACGCCCGCAATGGCCTCTTCGGGCGTCGCCTGACCGGAGACCACAGAGGTCACACTGGCCTTGACGGCATCCCAGACGCCGGCTTGCATTTCCGGCCAGGCCTGATCAGTGGCGGCATAGCGCGGCGAGTTTTCGAGATCGGCCTGGAAGCCCTTTACGGCCGCCGAGGCGTCTGGACTCGAATAGGCAACATCAGGCGCCAACTTGTTTGCCGGCAGCAGGCCGAAGACCCTGGCGTATTCTGCTTGCACCTTGGGAGAGGTAATCCAGGTCACGAACGCTTCGGCCTCGTCGAGATGCTTAGAAGTGTTGAAGGCGACAAGGTAGTTGCCGCCCACGTTCGAGGAGGACACTGTGCCCTTTGGGGTCGGGCCGGCCTGCCACTTGAACGACGCGTTGTCGTTGAAGCTCTGAATCTGCCAACTACCCGACATGTATGCGACTGCCTGCTGGTTCACGAACATGTCGAAGGGCTTGTCGGAACTCGATCCGGACCATAGCCCCGGCGGCATGTAGTCCTCGGTGATCTTGACGAACTGCTTGAGCACTTTGACCCAGCTCGCATCGTCCATCGCAACCCTTACCGGCGCGTCTTCCGAATAGATGTGGTTGCCGTACTCGAACTGGTACGTGAGGTAGCGGTGCGGCGACACGTCCCAGACCAGCGGGAAGCGGACACCCGCCTTTTCGGAAACCTGCTTCAGCGTCGGAAGGACGTCGTCCCAGGTGGCACCCGCCTGCGGCAGGGCAACGCCGGCTTTGGCAAAGGCGTCGACGTTGTAGAAGATACCGACCGCGGTCACATCGAGCGGCGCGGCGATCACCTTGTCGCCGAACTTGGCGCCGTCGGCCCAACCTTTGACGAACTGATTGATCCAGTCCTTGCCGTTGACCTCCGCCCAGTCGACGAGGAATGGACGGACGACCGGTTCCATCGAAGACGTCAGCGACACGTCGGGCATAATGCCCGAAGCGGCGTACTGCCGGAACTTCTCCGACATCCCGTCATAGGGCGTGATCTGCAGGTTGAAAGTCGTCTCCGGGTGCAGCCCGGTGTATTCGGCCAGCAAGGTGCGGAGCGTCTGCTCCTGCTCGTCGCCGTCGACATACCACCCCAGCTGCAACTCGGCCGCGACGAGCGGCGTTGCGAGCGCCGTCGAGGCCACTAGGACCATTGCGGTGTACCTGATGAAGTTCATGTTAGTCCTCCTTGTGCCCCGTCCCAGACGAAGCGTTTGATGCGGGCTTCTCCCTTGTTGCCAGCGCTTGGCGGTGGGTCACCGCAACATGCGCCGGCAGTCCGCTCCAGCCCTGGAGCAGCGATCCCCGCCCGAAAGGCGGGGAGTAGTATTCAACTGCCCCAACCCATCCACTTGCGAGGCAGGCTTCCCACCAGCGCGTCAGGGCGTAGCGTGCACCCGGCAGTCCGCGGCGCAGCCTTTCCTCAGCGTAGATGGCATCGAGATAGGGCCAGTCGGACCCGTTGTGATAACGGAAGGCAAAGGCCGTCTTGGAGCGCACATCGCGCGCGCGCTTGAACGGCGGGAAAGCGCAAAGCGTGCCCCAGTCACCGTAGGGCTGCTCATTGTTGTTGCGGCTTTCGAGCAGCTGCTCGGCGCGCTTCAGGACGGCCAGCGCCCGCGCATCTGAAACGGCGTCGTAGCGAAGTAGTGTCAGGCTATCGAGCGTGAGGTGGTCCTCGACGAACCCGTCGGTGCGGACAAAATCGGCGTAGTGGCCCTTTGTCTCAACCCAAAGGCAGTCGATCGACGCGCGCGCCCGGATCGCGAGCTCGCGGGCGCGCTCAGAGGTCGCGGGATCGAGCGACGTGCCCAT
>JBDTWV010000034.1:0-10748 GCA_040006495.1 Dokdonella sp. | reverse complement strand
GAATGAAGCAACGCCGAATCGGGTTGCCACCACTCTTGGTGGCCGCAATATCTGTCGTCTTCGCAGGCGTTGTCGCACCGCGGCCGACCCTGGCAGCAGACGTGGATTCGAACCAGCCGGCGCGGCTGGCGCGGGCGGAAGAAGGTCCGCTGGCTGGCCGCTTGTCCTACATGGAATCACGCCGCCAGGGACCGGGTGCGGATTTTAATGCGGCCGCTGCGCGCGCAAGCGCCATGGATGATCGCATCAACGTACTCAATCGCGCGTCCACCCTGCCCCTGGCGTACCAGCATGCCGAGGTGTGGGAGGCGATCGGTCCGGCGCCGCTGGTTGGCGGTCAGACGCCGACATCCCCATGGATTGCCAGCCCGGTTTCCGGTCGGATCAGCACGATTGCGATCGACCCCATCGATGGCGTGGTCTTTGTCGGCGGCGCGCAGGGCGGCGTCTGGCGCAGCGACAACCTGGGTACAACTTGGCGACCGCTCACTGACGGCCTGTCATCGCTGGCGACTGGATCGATCGCGATCGCGCCGGGGCCTCACGCGCGCAATCAGGCGACGCTTTACCTGGGTACCGGCGAAGGCAACTACAGCGCAGATTCGTACGCGGGTGTCGGTATCTACAAGTCCACCGATTCAGGCCGCACCTGGTCGGGCCCTTACGGCTCGACGCTGTTCACCAATCGCAGCGTGAACTCGATCGTCGTGGATCGCAGCGATCCGAACACGGTGCTCGCAGTGACGGGGAGTGGAGTGTTCGGGACGGGCGCGGTGACTGGTCCGACCCTGCCGGCGCGTGGCGTCTTCCGCTCGACCGATGGCGGCCAGACCTGGGCCAAGATGACGACCCAAGCGGCCAACGACCCGATGTCCAAGCTGATCCAGGACCCGGCCGTCGCGACCCGGTTCTGGGCCGCTGGCTACGCGGTCAGTGGAACGACGGGCGGTTTGCAACGTTCCAATGATGGGGGCGTGACCTGGACACAGGTTGGCGGCACCGGTGGACTGCCGGCACTCGATGGTACTGCCACGTGGGGACGTGCGTGGGTTGCTGGCGCTAACGCCGGCGGCACCAGCGTGCTGTACGTCGGCAACAGCCAGGCCAACAGCAGTATCGGCGGCGGCAAGGTGTTCAAGTCATCGGATGGTGGATCTACATGGGCTGAGGTCGTGAATGCACGCGGCTACTGCCAGGGGCAGTGTTTCTACGATCTGCCGCTTGCGGTGGAACCTGACAATCCGAGCGTTGTATACACAGGCGGAGCTGGCAATAGCGGCACCAGCGACGGTACCAACACCGGTGTCGAGAAAGTGCCCAGCATGTTTATGCGTTCGGATAATGGCGGTACCACGTTCCAGAGCAAGATCCGTAGTGGCGACCAAACCACCGCATTGCATGCCGATGTGCATGCCATCGAGCCGTGGCCGGGCCATCCGAACGAGATTTGGGTGGGCAATGACGGTGGCGTGTGGCGCTCGATCGACGGTGGCAACAACTGGATCAACCTCAATACGACGCTGCAGATTACCCAGTTCGAGGGCTGCGACCTGCATCCGACCGATCCGCATGGTGCCTATGGCGGCACCCAGGACAACGGAACCAATGGCTGGGCCGGTAGCGTGGGTTGGCCACATCTGGATTTCGGGGACGGCGGGTTCGCCAAGATCGACCAAGGCAACCCGAGCAATCTGGTGCATACCTATTTCAACCAGATCAACTACCTGACTGGAGTCGGCTTCACCACCAGTGGCTTCTCGACGACACAAGGCAACTATTTCGGTTCGTTCGCCGATCCCGATCCGGCAGTCGGCAACGGAATCGCATTCGGCGACCGCGTGCTCTTCTATGCGCCGATCCATCTCGACCGTGGCCATTCCGACACGTTCTACTACGGCACCAACCGCTTGTGGAAAGCGCCAGCATTCTTTGCGCAGACGGTGGACATGTATGGTAACGGCCAGCCTGGAATCTTCTCGGCACTCGGGACCGGCTCCGGACAGGATCTCACTGGCGGCGCGATCGGATCGAGCACTGGTGGCTCGGTCAGCGCCATCGAAACCGTGCCCAATCCCGCACCAGGGATGGACGCACAGACCATCTTCACCGGATCGAGCAACGGTCACGTATTTCGCTCGACCGACGGCGGCGCGAGCTTCACCGAAGTCGATGCGTTGCCGATGGTCGTTCCGATCTTCGTGTCCGACATCGCGGTGAATCCGCGCAACCCACAGGTCGTGTTCCAGTCGCGTTCCGGGTTCAGTGGAACGCTGCCGGCACACAACATCCGCAAATCGGTCGATGGAGGTGCCACCTGGATCGATTCCTCATCGGGTCTTGCCGATGTGCCGGTCAATGCGCTCGCGTTCGATCCGGTCGCCCCGAACACGGTCTGGGCCGGCACCGATATCGGCGTCTATGTTTCTACTGACGGTGGCGCGACCTGGAATCCGTATACCAACGGGTTGCCCAACGTCGCCGTATTCGACCTCGTGTCCAATCACGCGACCGGTACGATCCTGGCCTGCACCCATGGTCGCGGTGCATTCCGCCTCGCGTTGGATGCGATCTTCATCGACGGCTTCGAAGGTAACTAGTCCTGGCCCTGCGACCTGGTAAACCCCGCACTGCACACACGGTGCGGGGTTTTTCTGCTGCGGGAGGTGTAGCAGCGGCGCAGACGTCGCCCCCCCGTTCTTCGCTGCTCTCCACCATCTCATGCGACCTGGTAGTCGCGGACAGCAGCCACAGGTGTGGTTGCGCGGTTTCCGCAGCACCATGGCCGGACAGAAATGCTCGATCCAGCCAGCGCACGAGATCGACAGCAGCGCGCCTACGCAGATGCAGCGGCGCACACACGTGAGAGCGCCCAGACTGTGTTACTGCAGGGTTGCGGCTGAAGGCGCGATACCGAGCGCTTCATCCAGCGCCGGCGCGAGTTCGCCGCGTAATTGCAGGCGCGCGATTGCATCGATGCCGGCCGCAGCGGCTGGGTCGTCGGGTTTGAATCCGGGATCACGGGCCAACGATGCCACTACATTGAAGTAGGCGCGGTCATCGATGCCGGCCACGCTGAGTAGCAGGGCGGGCAGCATCCAGCTGCGCGTGTCGAGGCGGTGCGATTGCGGGTTGGTGTTGTCGAGCAACAGCCACGGCACTGGCTGCGATTTGGCATCGCGGCCGTCGTCGAAACCCAACTGGTCATAGACCGGCGCCAGGCCGGGCAGATGGTCGCCGTAGAACAGCAGCAACGTGCGCCGTTTGCGTTTGGCGAGTGCGTCGGCCAATCGGCCCAACTGCTGGTCGGCGTCATCGAGCAGGTACAGGTAATTTCCGAGCCAGAGGCGACCGCCAGCATCCAGCTTTTCCGGCATCTGCAATCCGGCAAGGCGGTCCTGGTCGAGGCCCGGGCGCCAGTCGAACGGGCCATGGTTTTCCATGCTGATCGCAAACACGAACTGCGGCGGCCCGTTATCGGCGAGTTCGTCGAGAATGCGATCGGTCATCGCTTCGTCCGACGTGAACAGGCCGACGATGCGATCCTTCGGCAGCGATTCGCTGTCAATGAACTGGTCGAAGCCGAGTGCCGGATAAGTGGCGGCGCGGTTCCAGAACGCGGATGAGTTGGGATGGATCGCGACGCTGCGGTAGCCATGGTCGTCGAGCACGCGGGTCAGGCCAGGGTATTGGATGCGGTCGAGTTCCAGCCATGGATACTGGACGCCGCCGAGACTCGCTAGCGGAGCGCCGGTCAGCACCTCGAACTCGGTGCGGATCGTGCCGCCGCCGAATGTGGGCACTTGCAGATCACCCGCGCGCGCCGTTTTGGCGAGGCGATGGTATTGGCGCAGATAGCGCCCGCTGAGCACGCCGCGCATGCGCGCCGGGTCGAATAGCGATTCGCTCTGCACGATGATGATGTCAGGCAGGTCCTGCGCTGCCGTGCTTGCGGCGAGGCTTGCGCGTAGTTGTGGCGCTTGCGCCTGCAGCAACGCGACAGCAGCGGCGCGATCGGCCGCGGGCACGGCGCCGCCGCCAATGTTCCAGTGGTAAAGCAGCAGGCTGCCGAGCAGACCGGTGTGCGCCGCGCTGTCGGACAGCGACCATGGCTGGAAACCTAACTCCGCCGATTGGTACACGCGCCGCCATGGCGGCGCGCCGACCACCAGGCTGATGCTCGCGATTAGCGCTATCGCGCCGAGCAGTGCCGAGCGCCAGCCACGAAACACACTGAGCGGGCGTTCGCGCAGAAGGAGTGCAGTGATTGCGACGCCCAGTGCGAGCGCGATCCAGTGCACTGTATCAACGTGCAGGTATTGCACGAAAAGACGCAGCGCCGGCCCCGGCGTGGCGAAGAACAGCAGATCCGATGGCAGCAGCGGCGTCTGCAGCGTGTCGAGCTTGGCACTGTTGGCGGCGTACAAACCGCCGAGCACGAGCAGCAGTAGCCAACTCGACAACAGCAGTCGCCGGGTCAGTGCGAGTAGCAGCCCGAATGCGGCCAGCGCCGGCAGTACGTTCAAGAGCAGCATGTCGACGCTCGCGCTCAGCGCGGGGCCGGTCAGGTCGATGCTCGGATCGAGGCGTGCAATCAACAGCAACACGAGAACAGCGCAGCCAAGCACGGCGGCGCCTTCGCGAAGTTGCGGGTGAGGGTGGACGTTGGACATGAGTGGGGTGGACCACGGAATCATGACGAGCGCCTGACAATGCCATGATCCGATGAGCGCCGCGTTAACGATTCGGCGATCCAGATGAATTCTCCGATTGCATGGTTCGAGGCCCGAGCCAGTGGTCTGAGCAGGTCTTCGCCGCATGCCACGCTGGCCGCGCTGGGGACCGTACTGCGACAATCAGCCCATGTCTCCCTATACCCCTTGGCCGCGCGCGACGGCCACTTTCCTCAACGAGCGCCTGTCGCGGATCGAAGCGGCCTGCCGCGAGGCGAGTGTGCCTTTTTACGACGATGCCGGTGTCGACGACCACTTGCAGCGCGTTCTCCTCGCGAGTGATTTCGCGTATGCCTGCTGCCTGCGCGATCCCGGCCTGCTCGGTCCCGAGTTCCTGCAGCTGATGAGCGATCCGCGCCACGCCGATGCGCGCGCCGGCGTGCTCGGAGATGTGCGCGACGAAGCCGCGCTGCGCCGCGAGCTACGCCGATTCCGACAGCGTGAGGCGTTGCGCTTGATCTGGCGCGACGTCAACGGCGCCGACGCGATCGAGACGACGCTGGCCGGCGCGTCGGTGCTCGCCGAAAGTTGTATCGAGGCTGCTTTGCGCGGCGCCGAGCATCAGGTCGCCGCGCGCCATGGTGTCGTGCGTGACGCAACCGGCTATCCGCAGCGCATGGTCGTTCTGGCGCTGGGCAAGCTCGGTGGCGGAGAACTCAACTTTTCGTCCGACATCGATGTCGTGTTCGCATTCGCCGAGCATGGCGACAGCGACGGCGCGCGCATGCTCGATGCCGGTGCGTACTACATCCGCGTCGGCCAGCTGCTGGTCTCGCTGCTCGCCGATCGCGATCCAGATGGCTACGTGTATCGTGTCGACCTGCGTTTGCGGCCGTTCGGCACTGCCGGCCGACTCGCGTTGTCGTTTGCGGCAATGGAGCAGTATTTCCAGCGCGAAGGTCGCGACTGGGAGCGCTATGCATGGATCAAGGCGCGCCCAGTGGCCGGCGATCGCAATGCGGGTCGGCGTTTGCTCGAAACCCTGCGGCCCTTCGTGTTCCGGCGTTATCTGGACTACAGCGCGTTCGCCGGTCTGCGTGAGATGAAGGCGCTGATCGATGCCGAGGTCACGCGCAAGGACTTGGCCGATCATCTCAAACTCGGCCCCGGCGGCATCCGCGAAATCGAATTCATCGTCCAACTCGTGCAGTTGATCCGCGGTGGTCGCGAACCGCTACTGCGCGCGCGCGGGCTGCTGCCGGCGTTGGCTGCATGCGAGCAACTGGGTTTCATTCCGACCAGCGCCGCTCGCTTGCTGCGCGATGCATACCGGTTTCTGCGCAAGCTCGAGAACCGCGTGCAGATGTTCGCCGACCAGCAGACCCACGAGATTCCGGCCGATGCCGAAGTGAGGCTGAGGCTGGCGCTCGCGCTCGGCTATGGCGACTGGGCAGCACTCGCGGAGCAACTCGCCGCCCATCGCGCCGCCGTGGCCGACGAGTTTGCGGTGTTGATGGCCGTAGCGGCACGCCGTCGCGCGCGTCAGGCGCCGGTGCAGTGGACCGAGTTCTGGCGTGGGCTGACGACAGCCAATGTGGTCGACGACGCGGTACTGGCCGAGGCGGGATTCGTCCCGCCCCACGATGTGCGTGCCGAGCTGGAGGGCCTGCTCAATAGCGCAGCCTTGCGCGCCATGTCGGCGCGCTCGCGCGAACGCCTGGATCGGGTAATGCCCGCGGTGCTTGCGATGGCTGCGAAGCAAGCCGAACCGGTGACCACGCTGTCACGGATGTTGCGTCTGGTGCACGCCGTCGCGCGGCGCTCCGTATATCTGGCCTTGCTAGACGAACAGCCGGCGGCGCTGAAGCGGCTGTGCGGGGTATTTTCTGCGAGCGCATTTCTTGCGGACCGGGTGATCGATCATCCTTTGCTTATCGACGATCTCTTCGACAATCACGTCGACAGCGGACCGCCGCAGCGTGCTGCGCTGGAAGATGAACTCACGCGTCGCCTCGCCACGATCGGCGAGGATGACGTCGAGGCCGAGGTGGAGATCATTCAGGAGGTCCGTCAGTCGGCCTTGTTCCGGATCGGCCTGGCATTTCTCGGCGGCGGCCTGACCGCGGCGACCACGGCCCATGCGCTGGCGGAGGTCGCGGAAGTCGTCCTCTGCGCAGTGTTGCGCATTGCCGAGCGAGGTGTGATTGAAGCCCATGGACGTCTGGACGGCTATCAGCAATGGCGGACAGCCTCAGTCCACGCAGTAAACATGTCCACCACGTCGGCCGAGATCATTGCGGTGCCGGTTGTAGCGTCCCCGCCGTGGCTGGGTACGGGCTTGGCGATCGTTGCGTATGGAAGCCTGGGCGGCGCCGAGCTCGGCTTCAGCTCGGACCTCGATCTGATCTTCCTGTACGACAGCGAACGCTCGGAAGGCGAGTCTGATGGCGCAAAGCCGCTCGATGCCGGCCGCTACTTCGCGCGTCTGGCACAGCGCGTCGTGCATCTGCTCGGTGTGCTGACCCGCGCTGGTCGCTTGTATGACGTGGACGTGCGCCTGCGGCCCGACGGAGGCAAGGGCATGCTGGTGCAGAGTTTTGCTGCGTACGAGGCCTACCAGCGTGAACGCGCCTGGGTCTGGGAATTGCAGGCGCTGGTCCGGGCCCGCCCCGTCGCGGGCGATGGCGCGTTGGCAAGCCGCTTCGTGCAAGCACGCAGCGATCTTCTGGCCGTGCCGCGTGCAGAGGATGCCTTGCGTGCGGAAATCATCGACATGCGCGCGCGCTGGCGCGCCGAACGTGATCGCTCCGATGAGCGGCATTTCGATCTGAAACAGGGCATCGGCGGCTTGGTCGACATTGAGTTCCTGTTGCAAGGGTTGGTGCTGCTGCATGCCGCGCAGCATCCGTTGTTGCTGGTCAGCGGCAACAGCGCGGACCTGATCGGCGCTGCGCTCGCGGCCGGCGTGATCGAACCGCCGCATGCCGCCGCACTCGCTGCAGCCCATGCGGCCCTGCTGGCCTGTGCGATCGATTGCACGTTGGATGGTCGTCCGCGCGTTACCGTGCGCGATGGCGTGATCGCCGGCCATGCGCGCTGCGTGGTCGCGGCGGCGCGCAGCGTCGGCTTTGATTTTGCACGCGACGTAGAAGCTCGGCAGGAGCCGATGAGCGGGCATCGCGGACCGGAGTAGAAGTAGCGCGATCCGCTTGGAGGTATCGCCTCAGACGACGTCGCGGTTGCGCCAGCGTTCGTGCACGAGCTCGGCGATTGCATTGGTTTCCGCGAGCGGTTCCGGCTGTGGCCGATGCGTTGCGTCGTCGAGCCGGCGCAGATATCCGCTGGCAATCAGTTCGGTATGGAAGCCTGCGAGCTTGCCGGTGATCGGACGCGACGCGAATGTGTAGAGCGGCTTGCCGGTGGCCGCCGCCTCGCTCAGCATGTTCACCGAATCCGGCGTAACGATGATGCGATCAGCCCAGGCGAGGAAACCGGCGTACGGGTTTTCGCTTTCACTGCCATCCCAGAACACGCCTGGGAAGTTCGCGAACGCGTTACGCAATGCGGTGGTAATCGACTCGGGCGTGCGGCGCGATACGCTGACCAGGAAGCTCCCTCCATCGGTCGCACGGCGCGCGGCCAGCCGTTCAAGCAACGCGTCGAAATACGCCGGATCAAGCCGTTGTGCATGGTTCGATCCGCCGATCAGGACGGCGGTGCGCGGTGCCGGCAGCATCGCCAGTTGGGCGAACCGTTTGCGTCCTGCGGCGAGCCAGTCGCGATCGACCACGTTCAGTGCACCGATGCTATGCAAGACGTTCTTGCCGCGCACGCGATCGTGCTGGGGTGCGATGACGACATCAAACGCTGCGGTATTGATGCGTGGATCGAGAATCTGCACGGTAAACGTGTGGCCGCCACTCCAGCCACGCAGCAATCGAGTGACCAGCGCGGCGCGGCGCCCGCAGCCAATCGCGATCGCTGGCCACGGCGGCGCGAGCGGCGACCCATCACTGTCGCGTATCGCTGTGCGGGCACCACGGGTCAGGCGCGGCGCGAATGCGGCCCACGGCTGGCGCAGATCGAGCCGCACCACGCGTGGCTCAAGTCCGAGCGCACGTGCCAGCGCCAGCGCCTGGCGCTCGTTGCCGGCGGCGCCGTCGCTGATCGCCCAGCAGTCAGGAGTTAAGGGAGTGGGTGGATTCATCGCGGCAGGCTAATCCAGCGGCGACCGCTGTGGGGTGATCGCCGGTGGCGTGATCGTTTCCGTGCGGAAACGTTGTTTCCGGCCTGCGCGTCTTGCCAGCGCGCTTGGGTCGCCACATCATGGGGTATCGGCCGACGCTTGGCGTGGCCGCATCGGGTTTCCCGGCGCGTTCAAGCCCCGTTACAAGCCAGTCGCGTTTCATTGCCGTCCTTTCAACAGGAGTTTGCCCATGATGCCTCGCCTCGCACTTGCTGCCGCACTTGCTCTGGCCACTGCGCCGGTTTTCGCGGCCACTTACACTCTAGATCCGAATCACACTCAGGTGGTCTTCAGTTGGAACCACTTCGGCTTCTCGAACCCGAGCGCGCAGTTCGGCAAAATTGATGGCACGCTCGAATTCGACCAGGCCCATCCGACCCGGGCGACGGTGAAAGTCACGATCCCGCTGGCCAGCGTCAACACCAATGTGCCGGACCTCGACCAGCACCTGCAGAAAGCCGATTTCTTCGACTCGGAAAAATATCCGGATGCGACGTTCCAGAGCACCAAGGTCGAGAAGAGCGCGAGCAAGGACACGCTCAAGGTTACGGGTGATCTGACGCTGCATGGGGTGACCAAACCAATTGTGCTCAACGTGACCATCAACAAGGTCGGCGAACATCCGATGCGCAAATCGCAGGCCGCGGGATTCGATGCGATGACGACGCTCAAGCGCTCGGATTTCGGTATCAAGACCTATGTGCCGATGGTCAGCGACGAGATCAAGATCCACATCACCAGCGAAGCGATCGAAGCGAAGGCGTATGCCGAAGGGATGGCGCCGAAAGCGAAGGATTGACACCTCCATTCCGATGCAGGCGCATAGCAGCGTTGCAAGCGCGAGCATGACGCGACATGCGGCTTTTAATCGCTGCTGCGCCGCTCCTACATGATGGCCGTGGTGGTGTAGGAGCGCTGCATGCGCGACCGTGATGCGATGTGAAGTCTTGGTCGCTGTAACCCTTAGCCCTTCTTGACGCCCTGATCTTTCAACGCTTCCAGTCCGCCCAAGTTCAGGCTGGCGACCGCCGCTTTGAGCTGATTCATGCTGTCGGCATTGCCGGATACCTTCACCGTGAAGCGGTCGCCGAGCACGATGCTGTATTCGCCGCTCTTGGACTGGCTGTCCCACTGCTCGTGGATGAGACGACCATCCTGTTTGTAGGTCTTGTCGTAGCCGTGGTCGGTTTCCTTGTCCGACTCGGTGCCGGCCCAGCCGGCCAGCGCGAGCATGCCCTTGGCGCTGCCGAGATCGCTTATTTCCAAGTTAAGATTTTTGCCGGCACCGTCCGAATACGTCCCGCTCGCTTCGGAAAACTGCATGCCCATCGCGCCATTGCGTTCGGCCGAGACTTCGGTGCGCTTGAGGCCGGCAAGGCTATCGGGCACGAACGGTTTCAGCATGTCTGGTGCGAGTGCCTCGACTGTACCGCTGCCGGTGGCTGCACCGAGCATCGCGCCGATAGCGTTGCCTTGCGCGGAGGCGTCGCCGGATTTCTGCGCCGTCTCCATCTGCTTGCTCGCCGCTTCCATGTTCTTGCTGAACGCGTTGAGTTTTCCTAGTGCGCTGTCCTTGTCGATGGTTACGTCACTCGCGCCATTGCTGAGACTCGCGCCACTCATCGCGCCACCCATCATCGCGCCGGTGCCAATGACGCCGCCGACGATCAGCATGATGATCCAGCTCAGCACGATCGCGATGATGATGCTGACCGCGGTGTATCCGCCGGATTTTTCAACCGGTGATTTCATGGTGTGCGGCAGGCCGAGATAGAGCAGGTAGATGCTGTAGATGCCGCCAGCGAGCGCGACCAGCCAGCCGATACCAGGGA
>JBDTWV010000033.1:0-10924 GCA_040006495.1 Dokdonella sp. | reverse complement strand
CGACGCGCGCATGCGCGTACTGGATGTAATAGACCGGGTTGTCGTTGGTCTGCGCACGCGCGAGGTCGATGTCGAAAATCAACTGTGAATCGGATTTGCGCGCGATCAGGAAGTAGCGCGTCGCGTCGCAGCCGACTTCGTCGATCAGGTCGCGCAGGGTCAGGTAACTGCCGGCGCGCTTGGACAGCTTCACTTCCTCGCCCCCGCGCATCACCGTGACCATCTGATGCAGCACGTATTCTGGCCAGCCCTGCGGGATGCCCGCATCGAGCGCCTGCAAACCAGCCTTCACGCGCGCCAGCGATCCATGATGGTCTGCGCCGAGCTCGGTGATCGCGCGCTCGTAGCCACGCTGCCATTTGCTGCGGTGGTAGGCGACGTCAGGCAGGAAATATGTATACGTCCCGTCCGATTTCCGCATCACGCGGTCTTTGTCGTCGCCGAAGTCGGTGGTGCGCAGCCACAGCGCGCCGCCTTCCTCGTAGGCATGGCCATGCGCGACGAGTTCCTTGACGGTCTCCTCGACCTTGCCGTCCGCATACAACGACGATTCGAGGAAATAGGTGTCGAATGCGACGCCGAATGCGCGCAGGTCGAGATCCTGCTCGCAACGCAAGTAGGTCACTGCGAAACGGCGGATCGCATCGGTATCGTCGGCGTCGCCGCTACCGATCACGTCGACACCGTCCGCGTGCACGGTCTCGCCGTCGAGATATGCGCGGGCGAGATCCTTGATGTACTCGCCACGGTAGCCATCGGCCGGCCAACGCGTGTCATCGGGCTCGATGCCGCGCGCACGCGCCTGCACCGACAACGCGAGATTGTTGATCTGCGCACCGGCGTCGTTGTAGTAGAACTCGCGCACGACCTTCCAACCGTTCGCATCGAGCACGCGCGCGATGCAGTCTCCGATCGCGGCCGCGCGGCCATGGCCTACATGCAGCGGTCCGGTTGGGTTCGCCGACACGAACTCGACGCCGGCCGTGCGTCCCTGACCCGCCTTGCTGCGGCCGTAGCAGTGGCCGTGCTCCAGCACGGTGCGCACCTCGCTCTGATATGCGGCAGGGCTCAGGAAGAAATTGATGAAACCGGGCCCGGCAATCTCGATCTTGGTGATCGCGGTATTGGCCGGCAACGCAGCGGTCAGCGCGGCGGCGAGATCGCGCGGCTTCTTGCCGGCGCTTTTGGCGAGCAGCAAGGCCACATTCGTTGCGAAGTCGCCGTGGTCACGATTTTTGGTGCGTTCGACCACGAATGTGGCCTCCGCGTCGGACGGCAGCGTGGCATCCGCGCGGAGCGCGGTGATGGCATCAAGGACGAGGTCACGCAGTTGGTCTTTCAAGGGGTCGGAACGTTGGGAAAGCCGCGTATTGTAGCCGCCGGCGCGACACCGTTGCAGAGTCCCGGGAGTTGGACCTGAACGCGCAGGTGTAGCGTCCCCTAGCCCGACGTCAGCGGCGCGAGGATATCCGCGAGCGCCTGCCGATAGACCGCAATCACCTGTTCGCCGTTGGATGGCGCCCCGGACAGCGCGATGCGCGCACGCACGCCCATGCACAATGCCTTGAGTTTTCCAGCGTTAGCTTGTTTGCCGGCAGAAAACGCCAGGCGGCCGGCGTCGGAATGGAAACGGTGCAGTTCGAAGAAAAAGTAATCCTGGCCATTGGTCAGGAAGCCAAGCGTCGGCAATGCGCTTTCAGCTGCATCGAGCGAACGCCCGCTGAGCATTTCGCGCTCGCGACAGAGATTCTCCGCGGTGCGCGCGAACTGGTCGAAGGGTTCGGCAACGTTCGCGGTGTCGAGATCGGCCGCGATCAAGGCGAGCCGGTACGCATTGACGCGCGTGGCATCCGTGCGCCACCCGGGGTCGCGTTCATCGAGCACGCGATCGAGCGTGGCCGCGAGCGCACCCCCACTTTGCACAAGGTCGGCCGCGTTGTACTGATAACCACCCGGCGGCGGCCGCGCATCGAACGTGCTGCCCGCGATCATCAATTCAGTGGCGAGATAGAAGTCGGTGTCGCTCTCGGGCGAAAAGCCGCAGGCCGCGAGGATACGGTGGGTTTCGGCGATGCTCGCGCGCTCATTCGCGCCAATCCCGGCGATCAATTGCGGCGCTTCGCGCTGGCGCAGGTCGTGGCCCGCACCGAACAGCATCAGCGCGCACCAATCACGCAGCGGCAGCGTGACGATCCCGCACACCTCGACCACGCGGTCGATGCGCGCGGCACAGATTTCGAGGATATGGCCTTCGTTGTGATAGGCGTGGAAATCGTTGCCGAGATGACCGTGCCGCAGCGCGAGCCGCGCATACGCGAGGCACACCGCATTTTCCGTGCGCTCGAGCAGTGCGCGGTCGGCCTCGGCTTCGAGCAGCGCAGCCCATTGCCTGCGCCTCCGCGCGAACAGCGCATCCAGCGGCGCCGCATGCTCGCCGAGCAACGCCTGAGCGGCTGCCACATTGGGCACGCGCTGTTCCGCGCCGTCAGCTGGAAATGCGTGCGGTAATTCTAGAATCACGGTTCGATCGTTCCGCTCCCCTTGCCGCGCCGAGTATAGGCATAGATGCGCGTGCCCGGGGGAGGAGCACCTCGCAACGTGACCGTGGGTCGCGCCGGGACGTCGCTGGATCGGCTGCAGACACGATATGCATACTGGCCACCGGACCTGCAGCGCTCCCGCAACAAGCTGCTGTTGTGGGAGCGCCGGAACGCGCGATCTTTCACGACGCCGGGAAGAACGCCATCGCGCCTGCCCGCCTCCCACAGGAATGTCGCGCGCTTGCAACGCTCGCACCGTCGTGACTCAGATCCAGCCGCGCTGCGCCAGCGAGGTCGGCGGCCCATGGCCGATCACGAAATGATCGAGCAGGCGCACGTCGATGAGTTCGAGCGCTTCGCGCAGCCGCAGTGTGATCGAGCGATCCGCGGCGCTCGGTTCGGAGACGCCAGACGGGTGGTTATGCGCGAATATCACCGCCGCTGCATTGTGGCTCAGGCAGCGCCGCACGACTTCGCGTGGGTGCACGCTGGCGCCGTCGATCGAGCCACGAAACAGCTCCTCGAAGCCAAGCACACGATGGCGGTTGTCGAGGAACAGACAGCCGAACACTTCGTACGGATAGCCACTCAGGCGGGACTTCAGATAGCGCGCGCTCGCGGCGGGATCGCACAGCGTTTCGCCATTGCGCAGTTCCGCATCCAGATAACGGCGACCGAGCTCAAGTGCACCGAGCAAGCGACAGCGCGCGACCGGGCCAATGCCGGTCTGCGGCTCCAGTTTGTCGAGCAGCGCCTTCAGACTACCGGCGTCGCCGATCAGGCCGCGAGCGATGTCGACCGCGCTCTGGCCGCGCCTGCCAGAGCCGAGGAACACCGCGAGGAGCTCCGCATCCGACAGCACGCCGGCTCCGCGGGCGAGCAGCTTCTCGCGCGGGCGTTCGTCATCGGGCCAGTCGCGAATGCTCATGGCCGCGAATCGGGGATTGGGAATCCGGGAGGGGAAAGGTCCGCGAACGCGGTGTGCGCGACGCGCGGGAATGCCTGCGCGGAGCGGCACTGAAAGTGGCTGGGGCGGATAGTTGTGTTCATTGCCACACATTAGCCAGGTGTCGGAGGCGGCTGCAGCGGCGACTGGCGCGAAATTCAGTAAGCTAGACGCTTCGACTCCTGTGCGCGGTTTCCTACATGAATGGCAACGGTCTGACCGGCGCTCACGTGCTGCTCGGTGTTTCCGGCGGAATCGCCGCGTACAAGGCGGCCGAACTGGTGCGCCGCCTCGGCGATGCCGGCGCCGAGGTGCGCGTGGTGTTGACCGCAAACGCCGCGCGCTTCGTCACTGCGCTCACGTTCCAGGCGCTATCCGGTAATCCGGTGCGCACGGGCTTGTGGGACGAGTCGGCGGAAGCGGCGATGGGTCATATCGAACTGGCGCGCTGGGCCGACGAGATCGTGATTGCGCCTGCCTCGGCCGATTGCCTCGCACGCCTCGCGCATGGCCACGCCGACGATCTGCTGACCACGCTGTGCCTGGCCAGCGCGGCGCCACTGTCGGTCGCGCCGGCGATGAACCAGCAAATGTGGGCGCATGCCGCGACCCAGGCGAATCTCGGCCAGCTGCGCGCACGCGGCGTGCGCATGTTTGGGCCGGGCTCCGGCAGCCAGGCCTGCGGCGACTTCGGCGCGGGGCGCTTGCTTGAACCGGATGCGATCGTCACGGAACTCGTTGCCGCGCGCGGTCCACGCGAACTCGCTGGGCTCGACGTGCTGGTCAGTGCCGGGCCAACCTACGAGGACATCGACCCGGTCCGTTTCATCGGCAACCGCAGCTCCGGCCGCATGGGCTTCGCGATCGCCGAAGCGGCGGCACAACAAGGCGCGGCAGTGACCCTCATCGCCGGGCCGGTCGCGCTGGCGACGCCCTCAGGTGTCACCCGCATCGACGTGCGCAGCGCTGCGCAGATGCGTGACGCGGTGCTGGCGCAGGCGCCCCGACAAGCCATCTTCGTGTCGGCCGCAGCCGTCGGCGATTTCCGGGCACAACACGTCGCCGCTCAGAAGTTGAAGAAGAATGGCGACACGCTCGAACTTTCACTGGTGCAAAATCCGGATATCCTCGCCGACGTCGCGGCATTGCCGCGGCGACCGTTCATGGTCGGCTTCGCCGCCGAAACCGAGAACATCGAGGCGTATGCACGCGCCAAGCTTGACGCCAAGCGGCTCGACTTGATCGCGGCGAACCAGGTCGGTGCAGGTCTCGGATTCGAGTCCGACGATAACGCGTTGCTGCTGCTTTGGCCGGGTGGACGCGAGGAGCTGCCACGTGCGGACAAACGCGCAATCGCGCGCCAGCTCGTCGCGCGAATCGCCGAACGCCTGCGCGCAACGAGGCGACAGGCATGACGAAGATCGCAATGAAAATTCTCGATGCGCGCCTCGGCACCGAGTTTCCACTGCCGGAGCCGGCCACCGAAGCCTCTGCCGGAGTCGACCTGCGCGCGATGCTGGATGCCGCGTTGACACTCGAAGCCGGTGCCAGCGCTCTGATTCCGAGCGGCATCGCGATCCATATCGGCGACCCGAGCCTGTGCGCGGTGGTGTTGCCGCGTTCGGGCCTCGGCCACAAGCATGGCATCGTGCTCGGCAATCTGGTCGGTCTGATCGATGCCGATTATCAGGGCCCGCTGATGATTTCGTGCTGGAACCGCTCCGACACCCGCTTTACCATCGTGCCGGGGGAACGCATCGCGCAATTGGTTATCCTGCCGGTGGTGCGCGCCGCGTTCGAGATCGTCGACGACTTCTCGCCGAGCGCACGGGGCGCGGGCGGCTTCGGCAGTTCCGGGCGACACTGATGATGCACGGCCGGCAGCACGCACGCAGACACTGCGGCCCGACCGCCGGCTTCATGCACGAATTCGCGCACTGACGAGGACACGATGGTCGAGGCCAGCAGCAAGCTCCCGAAAGCGAAGTCCGTGTCGGCACTGAGCACGATGGCGACGCACATCGGCCCCACGGCGCGCATCCTGGCATCGCTCGCGGTGGGCATGCTGCTGCTTTTCCTTGCTGCCTTTCTCGCCTGGCAAGCCTCCCTGGTGTGGCAGGTCGACCGCGGCTCCGAAGGGATCGATAGCGTTCGCAACAACACGATCGCGGCAATCGCCGCGCAAATCCATCAGCACGAGCAACAATTCGAGCAGGCTCTCAACGCCCCGAGCGTGCAGCAGGCACTCGCGCAAGACGGCGTGGAGGCTCGTGTGGCCGCCGCGACCGCGTTGAAACAGTTGTTACCCGAAGCAACCGATGCGGAATTCTTCAGCCCAAACCTCGATGAAGTGCTGTCGGGCAATCTTGAGCAGCTAGGTTACGCCAAGGCCGCCGCGCTGATGCAGGCGAAGGTGCACCCGGATCATCCGCTCGCCGAGATGCGCGTCGAAAAGGACAAAGGCCAGCAGCTGATGCTCGCGCGGCCGGCACAAACCGACGGCAAGACGGTGGCATTTGCAGTCTTGGAACTACCATTCGCGCCCATCATCGCGACGTTCCGCGCGACGCCGATCAGCGGCGCGCATCTGGACCTGCGTCAAGGCGATGGCCGCGGCGACCAGCAGATCGCCAGTGTCGGCACGGCAAGTGGCAATTCGCTTGGCGATCTGGGCGAGCCGATCCCGGGCTCGAACTTGCGCATCGCGAAGGCGGAGCCGGAATATTTCATCGTGACGCCGCATAATTTCTGGTTGCTCGCATTGCTCACCGTCCTGTGCGCGGCTGGAGGATTCTTCGCCCTGTGGCTGCGCCAGGTCGGCATCCAAAGCGTGATGGCGACGTTGCACGGGACATCCAAATCCACCCAACCGGAGACCACCTTGGCCGAGGCCCTCAAACAGCAAGCGGATGAACCGCCAACCGATGCCGCGCCAGCAGAGGTAGCGGCAGCGCCGGTCGCGGTCCAGGACAGCGACGCGGTCGTTGCAATCGACCCCACGATCTTCCGCATGTATGACATTCGCGGCGTGGTTGGGCAGTCGCTGACCCCGATTACCACGCGAGCGATCGGCCGCGCGATCGGCAGCGAGGCCCGCGACCGCGGGCTGCACGAAATCGTCGTCGGCCGCGATGGCCGGCTGTCCGGACCGGATCTGGTCGCCGCGTTGATCGCGGGCTTGCGCTCGACCGGCATTGACGTGATCGACATCGGCCCCGCACCGACGCCAATCACGTATTTCGCGTGTTATCACCTCAATACCGGCTCAGGCGTTTCAGTGACCGGCAGCCACAACCCGCCGGACTACAACGGTTTCAAGATCGTGCTCGGCGGCGAGACGCTGTCGGAAGATGCGATCCAAAATCTGTACCGGCGCATTTCCGAGCGGCGCTTCGTCGACGGGATGGGTGGTCTGCAAACGATCGACATCAGCCAGGATTACCTGCGCCGGATCACCGACGACATCCAGATCGAGCGCAAGTTGAAGGTCGTCGTCGACTGCGGCAACGGCATTCCGGGCGCATTCGCACCCGAAGTGCTCGAAGGCATCGGCTGTGAAGTCATCCCGCTGTACTGCGACGTCGACGGCACGTTCCCGAACCACCACCCGGACCCGTCCGACCTGCACAACCTGCAGGACCTGATCGTGTCTGTGAAGCAGGTCGGCGCGGACCTCGGACTCGCATTCGACGGCGACGGCGATCGTCTCGGCGTGGTCACCGCGAGCGGTGAGGTGATCTTTCCCGATCGCCTGCTGATGCTGTTCGCGATGGATATCCTGACCCGCAATCCGGGGGCAACGATCATCTACGACGTCAAATGCACCGGCTACCTGCAACCGTTGATCCTGCAGCACGGCGGCAGCCCGCTGATGTGGCGCACCGGCCATTCGCTGATCAAGGCGAAGATGAAGGAAACCGGCGCGGCGATTGCCGGCGAGATGAGCGGCCACTTCTTCTTTGGCGAACGCTGGTACGGCTTCGACGATGCGATCTACGCAGCCGCCCGACTCATGGAAATCCTGGCCAGCGACGTCGACGAGCGCACCCCACAACAGATCTTCGACACCCTGCCGAAGGGCGTTTCGACGCCGGAACTGAAAATCCCGATGCGCGAGGGCGAGCACTACCGCTTCATGGAAACCTTCAAGCAGAAGGCGACGTTCGATGGCGCCCGCCTGACCACGATAGACGGCGTCCGCGCGGACTGGCCCGACGGCTGGGGATTGGTGCGCGCATCCAACACAACGCCCGTCCTGGTACTGCGCTTCGATGCGGACAACGCAGCAGCCCTCAAACGCATCCAGGACGTGTTCCGTACGCAGCTGCTGGCGCTCGACTCCTCGCTGCCGCTGCCGTTCTGAGCCGACACGGCCGCACGATCGGTCGTGGCATGGCTACGTTGCTCATCGCACGCCGCGTTGCCGCTGGCCCGGTGGGAGCTGCGATACCGGTATCTGGTGGAAGCGTTTTCTCGCTCGCGCCGCTCGCGCACAACACCGCCGCTGCCCCATCACGAATGCGATGATTGGGTCGGGATCGTGCTCGATACATTCGCATCCGGCCCATGCGCCGCGGCGTGACGCTCGCGACGTGCAAGGAGCGCAATCGCGAGCGCACCGGCAGCCAGGCCGGTGTAAAGCGTCAAGGCGCGCCATAGCAGCAATGCGGTAGCGAGGCTGGTCGGTGGCACCCACAGCGCGAGGGTTGCGCTCAATCCGATTTCCGCGCCGCCGCCGCCGGCGGGTACGCCTGTCCACAATGCGGCATGCAGGACCAGCACCTGGAGCAGGAACACCAGCGCGAACGCCACGTCGTATCCGAGCAGGTGCAGTGCGAGCCAGAGGACGCCATAACGCGTCAGCCACTGCACGGCGGTCAGGCCGATCGTCGAACTCAGGAATAGCGGTCCACCGGCCAGCATCAGCGCGCCGTGCGCGCCGATCTTCGCGCAGAACCGGTGCAATACGCGCTGTTTTTCGCGTAGGCTTGGCCAGCGTAAGGTCAGCACGTTCGGTTCGAATGTCCACCTTGCCACCCGGTGCCGCGCAAACCAGGCAACGACCACGAGCAGCGCGGTCAACGCCGTTGCGCCAAACGCGAACGAGGTCAACACATACGACTGGCCGGACCAGACCAGTGCCAGTCCGGCGATCGGCACGGCGAGCGCAAAAAACACCAGGTCCAGCCCCTGGTCGACCGCGGTTATCGTGGTGGCGCCGCTGCCCGAAGCGCCGCCTGCGCTGCGCAAATAGTAGACACTGGCGACGTATCCGCCGACGCCGGCCGGCGTGGTGACGAATGCAAAATCCGTGGCCAGCGAAATCCACCAGGTGCGCGCCATGCCTGGGTGTGCGCCGAGTTGGCGCAGCAGCAGGCGCAGCTTGACAGCACGCGCGAGCCAACTCGCCACGATCAAGGAAAGGAGACCGCTGTATCCCTGCATGGACACGTGCAGCAGCGCCGCCAACGCCTGTTTACCACCCAACACGATCGGCACGACCAGTGACGCGGCAATCGCCACGACGATCAGCAGCACGCCAGCCCGACGCAGATGCAGCGCGCCACCCGGCACACGTCGACCGTCCTCACTCACGAGGCGGGGTGCCTGCACACCCGGGGCGCGCCCGCGCGGTCATCACGTGCGATCGACCGCCCGGTCGGCGGAACGCGATGGCGCTGCGCTCCTGCGCGCCGACACATAGCGCGTGTGCAACACGATGTCCCACAGCGGCGAGGTCACGCCAAAATTCTTGTCCGCGTGGAAGTGGTGGATGTGGTGGTCGGCGGCCCAACGCCGCAACAGCGGATTGCTGAAGCGGAAGGCATGCATCACCCAATGACTCGTTCCGTAGGCGGCATAGCCAGCTGCAAACGAGCCGGCGAACAGGAATGCAACCGTCGGCAATACCCAATTCAGCACGCTGGCCAAGAGCAGAATTGTCAGCGGAACCAGGAAAAACGGCAGCGAGTCAAACCCTCTGGGATGTTGATGGTGAACCAGATGACCTTGCTGAAAGACCTGTGCTGGCCCGTGGAACAGCCATCGATGCATCGCATATTCAAAGAAACTGAAAGCCAACAGACCCGCACCCACGCTCACCAGCATTCCAGGCAGACTCAGTCCACCCTCGCGCAGACCCGCATAGAGCAACACCACGCTCACCGTGATATCACCGACCAGTCCGAGTTGGGCGTTGATGCGGGTCGTGCACATCCGCTCGACGGCGCGCAGCGCCACCCGCGACCAGTGAGTGCAAGCCGGCCCTTGGGGCATTGATTCGGTGTGATTGGAGCCTTCGGGGCGCTCCGTGCGGGTGTTCATGATTACACTCTTTTGCCGCCAGAATGGCTCGCCGATAGCGCTCGTACAGGACGCGGACAATAACAACTTGAGCGTGAACCATCGGTGCCGGGATTCGCGCACGTAACAGCTCTTGCACATCGGCGACGCAATAATCGATTTCGCTGCCGCGCAGTATACGAGCCAAGACCTGTCTGGTGGCCTGGACAAGTCGCAGGCCGGGGGAACTGACCAGAAATCACCGCCCGCCGCCGCGGCAAGCGGCCTCACACTTCCAGTCGATCATCCGATCGCGCAACCAGCGCGTATAGCGCAGGCATCAAAAATATACTGATCAACAGCCGCGTGAACAATCCGCTGACGATCACCAAGGCGAAGGGTCGCTGCGTATCCGTGCCCACACCGGTCGCCAGCGCGGCCGGCAGCAAGCCCAACGCCGCGACCAGCGCGGTCATCATGATCGGACGCAGGCGCAGGATCGCAGCCTGTCGGATCGCCGCGTCGAGATCGATCCCGTTGCGACGCAGTTCGTTGACGTAGGAGATGTAGACGACGGCCGTCTGCACCGAGACCCCGAACAAGGCCAGGAAGCCGATCCCCGAGGAAACCGAGAACGGTGTACCGGTCAGCCACAGCGCGACGATGCCGCCAACCGGGGCCGATAGCAGCACGCCGGCTACCGTGATGAATGGGAATTTGAAATTGTTGTAGAGCGTGAACAGGAGCAGGAAGATCAACGCCACGGTCAGCGGCACGATTGCGTTGAGTTGTGCGCGCGATGCGGTGTACTCGGAGTATTCGCCGCCCCAGTCCAGGCGGTACCCCTGCGGTAGATCGACCTTTTTGCGGACCTGCGCGATGGCGTCTTCGACGGCACCGGCCAGGTCCCGGCCCTCAACCGAGAACTGCACGCCGATGTAGCGAGAATTGTCTTGTCGGTAAATGAACGAGGCGCCATTGGTGACCTCGATCTGCGCAAACTGCTTGAGCGGAATCTGCTGCCCACCAGGCGTGGCGACCAGGATGTTGCCGATTTCCTCGGGGTTGTCCCGATACTGACGCTCGAGGCGAACGACCAGATCGAATTGCTTCTCCGCCTGCACGATCTGGGTCGCGACATCGCCGCCGATCGCGG
>JBDTWV010000032.1:0-11117 GCA_040006495.1 Dokdonella sp. | reverse complement strand
TAATCAACATCGTAGGACCATTGGATTTTCAGTGTTTTACCGTTCGCTGACGGCTGCAACTGCAGCTCATAGACTTTGTTCTGGCCGATCCAGTCGTTGGTCAGCGCCATCGTGACCTTGTCGTCAGGCTCGCTCGACGTGATCTCAAGGCTGCCATTGCCCACCTTCGGAACCGCACTCGTCCAGCTGACCTTCGCACCCTTGCCCGCCTCGGGGCCGGAAAGGGTCATCTGGACCTTCGGATCGTGATTGCGCAGCGCCGACCACTGCGGGAAGCGGCGGAATGTATTGATCGAGTCGTACACCTGGCGTACCGGACTGGCGATCTCAATCGTGCGCTCGATATGGCCATGCGAAGGCAACAACAGCGTGATCACGACCGTGAGCGCAAACACGATCAATGCGGCAACCAGCACTTCGAAAATACGAATCATCCGAGCCATCTCCAGGACGTCAACTATTGGTCCACGCATATTGCGCAGGAAGCCACCATCGCACCCGACGCCCAAGCCCCTGTCGCGCGCGCGGCCCCGCAACGGCGGGGCAAGGGATGAATGGTACTGGACTAGGGGGCGCAAGCGCTACGGTCCGCCCGGCGCACCGCCACAATCGCCATGAATTCCGCTGAATGACAGCGATGGAGAGCGCGTTATTCACACAATACCTAGCTCGAACGCCTTGAGAACAGCCCGCGTGCGGTCGCGCACGCCGAGCTTGGACAGGATGTTGGAGACATGATTCTTGACGGTTCCCTCGGCGACGCCGAGCGAATTGGCGATTTCCTTGTTGCTGTAACCACCAGCCATCAGTCGCAGGATCTCGGTTTCGCGCTCGGTCAGTGGATCGGGACGATCGAGGCTGACGAACTCGTTGTGCATGCGCTCAAGTCCTGACAGCAGGCGCTGGGTCACCATCGGCGCGACCAGCGAACCGCCGGCCGCAACCGTCTTGACCGCATCGACGAGCTGGTCGAGCGACACGTCCTTTAGCAAATAACCGCGCGCACCCGCCTTAAGGCCCGCCAGCACCAGCTGGTCGTCGTCGAACGTGGTCAGGATGATCGTTGGCGGCAACTCGTCCTTCGCGGCCAGCGCATTGAGCACATCCAGCCCCGACATGCCCGGCATGCGCATATCGAGTAATACCACGTCAGGTTTGATCCGCGGAATCGTCTCCATCGCCTGCGTGCCGTCGATGGCTTCGCCGATCACGCGGATCGAGTCGGACAGTTCCAGCAACGAACGAATTCCCTGGCGTACCAAGGTCTGGTCGTCGACCAGGCACACTTCGATCAGATGATCCTTGCTCATGCATTGTTCTCCAGAGGCAACGAGGCATCTAGCACGAAGCCCTGACCGTTGCCGGTGACGATATCGAGACGGCCACCGAACTGCGCGAGTCGCTCGCGCATGCCGGAAAGCCCGTTGCCTTGCTTGAATTGAACGGCGCCGCGACCGTCATCGCGTGCGTGGATGGACATCTGCCGATTCGCATTGCGCTCGAAGCGCAGCCACAGGTTGTGCGCTCCGGCGTGGCGCACAGTATTGGTGATTATCTCCTGCGCGCAACGCAGCAGGACCTGCGCGCGCTTGGGATCGTCCACGCTGAAGCGCGGCGGCAAATCCAGGTGGATGTCCAGACCCGGCACGCCCTCGATCAGGTTCTCCAGCGCCGCGGTCAGATCGATGCTGTCGCCTTCGCGCAACTGGCTGACCACTTCGCGCACATCGCTGAGCAGCAATTTGGCCACCGATTGCGCCTTCAGCACATGCTCTTGCGCCTGCCCCTTCACAAGATGGCTGGCCACTTCGAGATTGAGGCTGAGCGCAGTCAGGTGATGGCCGACCAGATCGTGTAGTTCACGCGAGATGCGCATGCGTTCGGCGAGCCGGCTCGATTCGGCCAGCAGCGTGCGCGTCGCGCGCAACTCGGAATTGAGCCGACGCTGCTCCTCGCGCGCATCCACCTGCTGCTTGGTCACCACTGCGGTCACGAATGCGAGCACGCTGAAACCCAGATACAGACTCGATTGCAGGAATGCGTCGCCAAGGCTGAAGACCGGTTCGCGGATGCTTGCAAACACCGGTACCAGCGAAAAATTCTGCAGCACCATCCAGGCGATACCGACGCGCAGCGGCAGCAGCCACGGCAGTACGACGGCGACCACGGCCAGCAGCAGTGCCGAGATGCCGCTCTGGCTGAACCAGCCAATGGCGACCGCCATGATGTTGAGCACGACCAGCAATGCGATCTGCAACGCGCGTCGGAAACGCGTGCGGTGGCGATCGCCCAGATCCCGGGTCAGGTACCAGTAAACGATGCCGAAGACGATGTAGCAGCCGATCCACAGCGGCACATAGGCGCCCGGCAGTCGTTTCGCCGAGATGTCATCGACCAGCGACTGGTAGCGCAGGAATGGCGTGCCGACGCTGGCGTACTGGAACAGGCCGGCATAACGAAGCAACTGAATGTGGTTGAACTGCGGCCATGACATGGCGCCATCATAGGCGTCACACCGGTTGCCGTAACATGCCCGAAGTCATTGCGGCCATGATGACCGGCGGGCCCGGCAATCGCGAGCGACGTCGCGGTGAGGATGCCGGGCACCTGCGCAACCGGCATCAGGGCGCGGGCGTACTTACTTCGATTTAACCTCTCTGCCCGCGCCGCGCCATGACCGACCCGCGGTCACGTGCGATAATGGTCGGTAGCGGGCAGCCCATCGAGGCCGCTCAACACCCTTTCGCACGCTTTGCTTTGGAGCAAGCAAGATATGGTTCTAAGCATCCGTGACGTGCAGCCGCACGAACTGGACTCGGTGCTCGCGATCAACAACGCTGCCGGTGCCACGATTCTGCCCCTCGATGCCTCGGCATTACATTCAATGTATGAGCAGGCCTGCTATTTTCGCATGGCCGAAATCGATGGCAACATCGCCGGCTTCCTGCCCGCGATGCGTGAAGATTCCGAGTACGCCAGCACCAATTTCCGCTGGTTCAAGGATCGCTATCCGGAATTCGTCTATATCGACCGGATCGTCATCGCCAAACCTTACCGAGGCCTCGGTCTCGGTCGTGTGTTTTACGCTGACGCCAATAGTTATGCAGAAACGCGCGTCCCACTGCTCGCCTGTGAGGTATTTCTGGAGCCACGCGATGACGTATCGCTGGTGTTCCATGGGACCTATGGCTTCCAGGAAGTCGGCCAACGCGTCATGGTAAAGAATGGCCGGCGCGTCGCGCTGCTCGCCAAGACCCTGTGCAGCTATCCGTTTGTGCGCGACACCTACCTGAATGGGCCGCCCGGGCGCCTCCCTGACGTGCCTTGGCTGACCGGGCGCGCACATCCGACCACGCCGGTGACGCAGCACGGCATGCGCGCCGCCAGTGGCGCATGAAACGATGAGCGCACCTCAACTTGCACAACTGGAACCCGTTTCCGAAATCAAGTTCGGCCAGGTCGGCATCGCAAACCTGAAGCTCAAGCGCCTCGACGCGGATGGCCTCTCCGCAGAGCTTGCCGACAAGGTGGAAAACGCGGCGAAGCTGTTCCTGCGCGCACCGGTGGTGCTTGATCTGAGCCACCTGCAAAGCCTGCCGGACCTCGAAACGGTACGCGATCTGCTGGCGCGCATCCGCGCCAGCGGAATGCTGCCGGTCGGCCTCTCCTACGGCACCAGCGACAACGACGCGCTGGCGCAGGTACTCGAGGTGCCGGTCTTCGCGAAATTCCGCGCCGCCTACGAGCGCGCGTCCGCGGAAATCGATGCGCCACCGCCGGCGCACGAAACACCAACCGCACCTTCGCGCGAAACCGCAACCGCGTCGCAGCCGGCTGTCGCTGCAGCAGCCGACGGCGCTGCAACTATTGGCATGCTGCACGACAAACCGGTGCGCTCGGGCCAGCAGGTCTACGCGCGCGGCCGCGATCTGGTCCTGACCTCACTGGTCGGCAACGGCGCAGAAGTCATCGCAGACGGCTCCATCCACATCTACGGGGCCTTGCGCGGCCGCGCACTTGCCGGTGCGCAGGGCGATGAAAGCGCGCGCATCTACTGTCAGGAATTCCACGCCGAGCTGGTATCGATCGCTGGACAATACCGAGTGTTCGAGGACATTCCAGCGGACCTGCGCGGCAAGCCCATTCAGGCTTGGCTGGAGGGCGACAAATTGTTGTTGAAAAAACTGTGAAGGGAAATCGTCAGGCACCACGGTTCGACGCAATCCCGATTTCCCACTCCCCAATCCGCATTTCATGGAGAACCCCTTGACTGAAATCATCGTCGTGACCTCGGGCAAGGGCGGCGTCGGCAAGACCACGACCAGCGCTTCGATCAGCGTGGGTCTGGCCAAACGCGGCAAGAAAGTCGCCGTCATCGATTTCGACGTCGGCCTGCGCAACCTCGACCTCATCATGGGCTGCGAACGCCGCGTCGTGTACGACTTCGTCAACGTGATCCAGGGCGAATGCACGTTGAAGCAGGCTCTGATCAAGGACAAACGCATCGATACCCTGTTCGTTCTCGCCGCGTCGCAGACGCGCGACAAGGACGCGCTCAGCAAGGAAGGCGTGGAGCGCGTACTCAACGAACTGACTGAAGAGGGTTTTGACTACGTGATCTGCGACTCCCCGGCCGGGATCGAGAAAGGCGCTGCGCTGGCCATGTACTTCGCCGATCGCGCGGTGGTCGTGGTCAATCCGGAAGTCTCCAGCGTGCGCGATTCAGACCGCATCCTCGGCTTGCTCGCCAGCAAGACGCGTCGCGCCGAACTCGGCAACGGTGGCGTCGAACAGCACCTGCTGCTGACCCGCTACAACCCTGATCGCGTTGCCAACGGCGACATGATGAGCGTCACCGATGTCAAGGATATTCTCGGCATCGAAGTGCTCGGCGTGATCCCGGAATCAAGCGGCGTACTGAGCGCGTCGAACGCTGGCGTGCCGGTGATCCTCGACGAGGAATCCGCCGCGGGTCAGGCCTATACGGACGCCGTCGCGCGTCTCGCCGGTGAGACGCGCCCGATGCGCTTCGTTGACGCGCAAAAGAAGGGCATCTTCGCCCGTATCTTCGGGAGCTGACCATGGGCCTTTTCGATTTTCTGCGTGCGCGACCAAAAAACACCGCCTCGGTTGCGACCGAGCGCCTGCGCATCATCGTCGCGCAAGAGCGCGCGGCCAGCGGTCGTCCGGACTACCTGCCTCTGCTGCGTCGCGAACTGCTCGAAGTGATTCGCAAATACGTGAACATCGATCCGGACGCGATCGAGATCCACGTCGAACGCGATGGCGACCAGGAAGTCCTCGAGCTTTCGGTCGCGCTGCCCGAAAAGCAGAACAACGCGGCGGCGGCTGCAGCTGCTGCGGACGATGCCTGAGGCACTCATGAAACCGGCGGCCGTTACATGTCGGGCGAAATCGTACAGCTTCCCGTGAACCAGAGTCGGTCGCCGACGGTTGGCGTCCTCACGCTGGCCGATATCGACATCGACGCCGCGCGCGCCCTGCTCGCGCAGCATCGTCTGGATCTCGTTCTGGTTGAACCGCAAGCGGCGATTCCCGGCAGCTACTGGGGCGAGCCAGAAGCGGGCGTGATCGGCCACCAGATCCTTGCGCGCACCGACACCCCAGTGCATTCACTTCTCCACGAGGCCTGTCACCTGATTGTCGCCCCGGCCGAGAAGCGCGCGCACATCCATACCGACGCATCGGACTCGCAGGCAGAGGAAGACGCGACGTGCTACCTGCAGATCCTGCTCGCCGACGCATTGGCTGGCGTCGGCCGCGACCGCCTGATGGTCGACATGGACACTTGGGGCTACACGTTTCGCCTCGGCAGCGCGCGCGCCTGGTTCGAATCCGATGCTGCCGAAACACATGCCTGGCTGCGCGTGCGCGCCCTGCTGCCCAGCAATGCCTGAGGGCACCCCACCTGCGGCGATTCGGCTTGCAGCGCGGTGCGGCCGCGATTAGCCTGCAGCATCCGCCGCCAGCGGGTGCTTGCAGCACCTACACCGACTTCCACTTCGAGAGAAAACCCATGCAACGCTGGATCAAACTTCCGGATGGCCGCTTCATCGATGCCAACCGAATCGCCTACATCGGCAAGGTCGAAAGCTACCTGCGCAGCGACGAGGACGGCAACGATCTCGGCACCGGCTACGCGGTCAACATCGGCACCGATATCCCGCGCGAGTCGCAAATGACGCTCAGCGGCGGCAAGGATGAGGTTTTCAACGCACTGCGCGCCATTCTCGGTGCCGCGCCAGCGACTCCGGCCGAGCCGGGTCAGGACCCTGTCGCGCTTCAGTAGTCCAGCCAAGGATTCGGCTGCAGGAGCCTATAGACTGGTCGTGAGAATGATCCCGCCTCCGTCAGCAGACTGAAAGCATCCCCGTGCAAACATGCGGATCGCTTTCAATTCGCATACCCACCGGGAGGGAAACAATGGGCGCTCACCTGCTCAAACCAACTGTCATCGCATTTGCACTCGGCACACTACTCGTCAGCACGCTGAGCCAGGCCGCTCGCCCAGGCGTTACGGATGAGGAGGCGGCAAATACGGCCGCCGCACGCGAGGCGTATTTCCAGCAGCGCCGGGTCAATCCTTCCAACGCCGAGTTTAATGCTGCCGCTGCACGTCTGCAGGCCTACAAGCAATACACGAGCGCTAGCAAGACGGCCTCCGCCACCCATACGATCGACAGTGTCGGGCATACCGAAACGTGGAAAAGCATCGGGCCAAGCACGATCGTTGGCGGCCAAACCCCGACATCGGCGACGGCTCAATCGCGCTCGAATGTCGCCGGCCGAGTCAGCTCAATCGCGATCGACCCGATCGACAACGCGGTGTATGCCGGCGGAGCGCAAGGCGGCGTATGGCGCTCGTTGAACAATGGCGCGAGCTGGACCCCACTCACCGATTTCCTCGGTTCGCTCGCGGTTGGCACCATCATAGTCGCGCCTGGCGCTCATGCGCCCAACCAGGGCACCCTCTATCTCGGCACCGGTGAAGGCAATTACAGCGGCGATACCTATGGCGGCAACGGCGTCTACAAGTCCAGCGATTCCGGGCGGACCTGGCAAGGACCGCTGGGCGCCGCGCAATTCACCGGCCGCAGCGTGGGTACGATCGCCGTTGACAGAGCTAATCCGAATCACGTGATGGCCGGTTCGACCAGCGGCTACTACGGCATTGCCGGTGTGCTCTATCCAACCTTGCCGACGCGCGGCGTCTACAGCTCAAACGATGGCGGCACGACATGGACTCTGTCGGCCTCGGCACCTGCGGTGGCGCGCATCGCGCAGATCGTGCAGGACCCGACTACCGCAACAACGTGGTGGGCGACGGTCAGCATTTACAACACAACCGGCGGCGCACTGATCAAGTCGACCGACAACGGCACGACGTGGGCCAAGGTCGATGGGGTCGCGATGGGTCTGCCGGCAGCCAAGGCACCGAATGGCAGCCTGACCCGCGCGGCGCTCAGCACGAGCACTGCCGCAGGCAAGACCGTACTTTATTACGCGACCAGTGAGACGCCAGCCAGCCAAGCCCAGACCGGCAACGGTGGCACTCTGTACGTGTCGACCGACGGTGGCCTGACTTGGGCAAACAAACCGAACGCGGACGGCTTCTGTCAAGGACAGTGCACCTACGATATGCCGGTGTACACACCACCGGAAGCGTCAACCACGGTTTACACCGGTGGCGCTGGTGATTCCGGCGCGCTGCCAAGCTCGTTCATGAATTCGACCGATGGCGGCGCGACGTTTGCTGACGAGATGGTGGGAATCGACGGCAATTCAGCCCTGCATGCAGACATGCATGCAATTACCTCATGGCCCGGCCAACCGAACAACATCTGGGTCGGCAACGACGGGGGCGTGTTCAATTCGACCGACGGCGGCCAGCACTGGACCAGTGTGAACACCACCCTGCAGTTGACCCAGTTCCAAGGCTGCGACCTGCACCCGACCGATCCGAACGCGGCGTACGGCGGCACCCAGGACAATGGCACCGAAGGCTATCTCGGTGCGTCTGCATGGTCGCATAGCGACGACGGCGACGGTGGCTTCGCGTTGATCGACCAATCCAACCCCGGCAACGTCGCCCACACCTACTACAACCAGAGCAACAATCTGATCTATGCCGCTGTAGCGACCAACGGTGTTGCATCCACACCAGTCGACTATCAAAACGGCGCCGGCTACGTGAACGGATATATTTCGAGCGGCATCAATGGTACTGACAACGTGCTGTTCTATGCGCCCATGCAACTCGATCACGGCGTCACCAGCACGCTGTATTTCGGTACCGACCACCTCTACATAGCGCCAGACTTCTTCAATCAAGCAGTCGCCGCGACCAACGCCGCCAACGCGACTCCACCTGATCCGAACTACCCGGTATTTACCGCGCTCAATGGCGGTGCCACGCTGTCACCGCCGGTTCCGCCGTCGGCCGATGGTGGCGCGATCAGCGCGATTCAGAGCGTGCAGAACGTATTGCCGGGCCAACCGGCCAAGGTGATCTTCGTCGGAACGAGTACCGGCCAGATGTGGGCATCGTCCAATGGCGGAGTCAGCTTCGCGCAGATCGATCTCACCGGCGGCGTGCCGGTCGCCCAGCAGTACGTGTCCTCGATCGTGGTCGATCCGCGCAACCCGAACATTGTATTTGCATCGCGTGCGGGCTTCACCGGTGCACTGCCGGCGCACAACGTGCGTCGTTCCACCGACGGCGGCGTGACCTGGAACGATGCCTCCAGCGGCCTGCCGGATATCCCGGTCAATTCGCTGATCTTCGACCCGACTTTTCCGAATCAGGTCTGGGCCGGCACTGACATCGGCATGTACCTGTCCGCCGACGGCGGCAACAGCTGGATTCCGTACAACCAAGGCGTGCCGAACGTGGCGGTGTTCTCGCTCGCAGCGAATCACCAGACTCACACGATCCTCGCCTGCACGCACGGTCGCGGTGCGTTCGAACTGAACCTGGATGCCATTTTCATCGACGGTTTCGACGGCCGGTAAGCCAAGGCTCGACCCCAAGCCCGCATCGCTTCGGCGATGCGGGTTTTTTTATGGTCATCGGTGGCCGGTACACCGGTCCATGGACCTCCCGATGCCCATGGAGACTTTCCACTCCGTAGGATGCAGCCCCGGCCTTCGGCGCCGCGCTGTCGAGAAGCAAACGCGTCCGCGGTGCTCTGGTGGGAGGGGCGGAAGCCGCGATGCCTTTTGAAATGCCAAGGCAAGAGCATCGCGCCTTCCGGCGCTCCCACAAATACCCGTCCACGTGATGTTTGACGAGAGCACGCCGGTGCCGACCTGTGGTGACGCAACGCCCGGTCGACTAGCGATCCTGAAACCCGCCGCGATCAAACCGTCGAGATCCCGCGGGGCTCGATCGCGCGATACATGCGCCATGCGCCAAAACCGACCGCGGTGGACACCAGTGCGCCGATGGCAAGCGCGGTCATGCTGCCCGAGAGCAGCGGCGAGATCGCACCGGCCATCACTGCGCTGATCACCAGGCTGACGAAGGCCTGGACCGACGCGACGGCACCGCGCTGCTTCGGAAAGCGGTCGAGCAGAAGCAAGGTCAGGGTCGGGAAATTGATGCCGATACCGATCGCGTTGACGCCGATCAGCAGAACCGACCAGGGCACGCGCGGCACCGGCATCATCATCGAGACCAGGACGTTGAGTATGGCGGCACCCAGCATGATCAGGTAGCCGAGCCGCACGGTCGCCGCCGCACTCAAACGGCCGGCCAGACGTCCGGACATGAATGCACCGAGCATCATGCCGCTGATCGCCGGCACGAACAGCCACGCGAATTGCTGCGAATCGAGCTTGAGCAGGTTCAGCACGACTGCCGGCGCGGATGCGATGTAGACCCACAGCGCATTGAAGTTCAGCGAGCCAGCCAGCGCGAGCGGAAAGAAAGCGCGGTCGCCAAGGATCACGCGATAGGTTTTCCTGAGCTCGCGGACCGACAACGCGAGGCGGTGCTCGGGCGGGTGGGTTTCCGGCAACAACATCAGGCAGGCCAGCCACAACGCGAGCGCGAATGCGGCGAGCAGCCAGAAGATCATCGGCCAGCGCGCAAACGCGACCACCCAGCCCCCAACGATCGGCGCTACTGCCGGCGCGATGCCGAAGATCATCGACACCGTCGACATCAGTTTCTGCGCCTCGACGCCGTCGAAACAGTCGCGGATGATCGCGCGCCCGACGATCAAACCCGCGCCGGCCGACATGCCCTGCACTGCGCGGAACGCGAGCAGCATTTCGATCGATCCGGCAAGCGCGCAACCGATCGATGCGAGGGTGAAGACGACAACGCCACCGAGGATCACACGGCGCCGACCGAACGTGTCCGAGAACGGGCCGTGCAGCAATGACATCAGCGCGTAGGCGATCATGTACACGCTGATCGTCTGCTGCATCGCGAACGGGCTCGCGTGCAGGTCGACCTCGATCGCTGGGAACGCCGGGAAGATCGTGTCGATCGAGAACGGCCCGAACATCGACAGTGCGGCGAGCAGTGGCGCAAGCAAGCGGCGGCGGGGAGTCGGAACGGCAGTCATTGGCAGCGCTTCGAATGGTCGCGCATGCTACACCGGCCATCCCCGACACAGCGCAACAAAGCCGATGCGCCGCTGATTCGCGCCGCCGATGACCCAGCTTCAGTGCGCGCCTGCATGGCGATCAATTGAGATGTCCGAAGTGTCCGCGGGCGCCGGGAGCGCCCGCAGATCCAGCGTACCGTCCCTCCATGGACATAAAAAGAAGCCGGACCCGAGGGTCCGGCCTTGAGCCGCAACGAATGCGGGCTAGTGCTTACGGAGTTATCGGCCCTTCGAATCCGTCGGCGAAAATCCGATCGGTAATCGACGTGGTGCAACTCACCGCGACATCGGTCACGTTGGCGGTGCCGATGGTGCCGCTGTCGTTGGCGATCGTGCAGATCTGGGCGCTGGGCTGGCTGGTCACCGTGACCGCGTAGCTGGCTCCGGTGGCCAGCAGCGGGGTGAACACGAACGGTCCATCGGCGCTGATGATCAGGTTGGAGCCGTTGTTCAACTTCAACTTCAGGCCACTGCCGACCA
>JBDTWV010000031.1:0-11117 GCA_040006495.1 Dokdonella sp. | reverse complement strand
GACCCTCCTTGGCCCAGGTGACGTTGCGTGGCGGAATCTGCGGGATTGCCACGAAGGCCGCGCCGCTATCACCCATATCGGCAAGGCAGACGGCGTTCCAAGTCGCTTCAGCGGTGCCTGGCTTGCCCTCGATAGCGGCCTTGATGTTGGAGGTCAGTGCGCTGACCATGGACTCGATCATGAAACCGGTCTTCGGCGCGCCGGTCGGCACCGGCGTAACTTCCACTGGTGGAATCGCCACACACACGCCAGCCGAGAAAATGTTGTGGAACGTCGGATTGCATTGATGCTTGTCGATCAGCACGAACCCGCGCGGATTGACCAAGCCTTCCACGCCGCGCACCGCGGCCACGCCGGTGAACGCGGGAATCACCATTGAATAGGCAAACGGCAAGGTGTGTTGCTGTGGTTCCTGGCCGCGCTCGCCCAACTCGCTGACTTGCATCTGTCCGGCGTCAACCTTCTCGATGCGCGCGTTGGTGATCCACTTGATGTGGCGCTCGCGCAGTTGCTTTTCCAGCAAGCCCTTCGAATCGCCGACACCGCCCAAACCCATGTGGCCGATATACGGTTCCGACGTCACGAACGTCATCGGCACCTTGTCGCGCAACTTGCGTCGACGCAAGTCGGTGTCGAGGATCATCGCAAACTCGTAGGCCGGCCCGAAGCAACTCGCGCCTTGCGCCGCGCCAATCACCACCGGCCCAGGGTTCTTGAGGAATTCCTGATAGGCCTGCCACGCACTCGCCGCGTGCTGCGTCGTGCACACCGATTGGGTGTGCCCGTCATCTGGACCCAGTCCCGGGATCTCGTCGAACGCGAGTCGAGGACCGGTGGTGATGACGAGATAGTCATAGTCAAGCTCGCGCCCGTCTTCAAGCACCACGCGGTTGTCCTGCGGATGCACCGCGCTGGCCGGCACACTGACGAATTCGATGCCGTGTTGGCCCAGTGCCTTGGCGGCATCGATCTGGACGTCTCCCGCCTTGCGCCAACCAATGCCAACCCAAGGGTTGGACGGCGTGAACGAAAATTGACCGCCATCACCGACCACGGTGACCTTGTGCGTGCTGCCGAGTGATGCGTTGAGGTCGTAAGCGGCACTCATGCCGCCAACACCTGCACCTAGAACGATGATCCTTGCCATATCAGAGCCTCCGGGTTGGATTTCAGGATGCGCGACACGGGCAACGATGTACTTGACGCACGTCAACCGACACTAATCTGGCGCTATCTTACATTAGTATTCCATTCATTAGCAACTTGTTGTAAACTGTGCTGACCCGGCGCCCGCGCGTGGCCGGAACGAAAGAGGAACATGCAAGATGCGAATGCCAACCAGCGCTGAGCTGAGCTCCATGCACACGCGTGCGGAGGATGCATCGAGATTGCTGAAGACTTTGGGTAATGCGCAGCGACTGCGCATGCTGTGCCTGCTGGTGCGCGGCGAGATGTCGGTCGGCCAGATCAATGAACGTTTGCCCGACCTCAGCCAGTCCGCGCTGTCACAGCATCTGGCGAAACTGCGTGAGGAAGGCCTGGTACGTACCCGGCGCGAAGCGCAAACGATCTGGTATGAACTGCCTGAAGGCCCCGTTCAATCCATCATTGCGACGCTCTACAGCACGTACTGCGCGACCGATGAAAGCGCGCATCGACGCACGACCAAGCCGCCAAAAAAGCCCACAGTGGCACCCGGCCGCAGGCGCGCGCCGAAGTAAATGCGGCACCGGATTCGACCGTAATTAGATCTTCGCGAATATAGAGTCGCGTTGGTACCGTCAAGGCCGAAGCTGTTCGACGTCACCGTGGTCAGGTTTGCATTGCGGCTCGTACGCAGGATCGGGAATCCTTCCACTGCGCAATCTGATTGGCGTGAACATCGAAGCGCTTGGCCATCTCAGCCAGCGTCTGCTCGCCCTCTTGGATTCAAGGTCGACAGCCGACCCATGGTCGGGTGGACATTGTGTTGGCTATGGTTGATAAGCACGCTCGAAATTTGTGGGCGGGCTCATATGCGGCGGAAACGCTAAAGTGGAGCGGATGGTTTTGAGACGGATGGCCGCGCGTCTCACGCAGACAGAAGGCAGGCCGAAAATTGAGCAAAACGGGGCGACGCTCAGTGAGGGCGACGCCCGCTTCGGTTCGTTCTGCCTGCCTCCCAGTCAAGCCTCGCATCACGGAGCATTCCCCGCGCGATGACCACCCCCGAACGCAACCGTGGTCAAAGCGCCGTTGATACATCCCGGGGACCGCGTGCTTTCACCATTGCGTGCTTGCGCAACATAGCGCGCAACTGGTGATAGCTGAGCCCGAGCAGCTGCGCGGCCTCGGCTTGGTTGTAGCGAGCTTCGGCGAGTGCGCGCTTGATCAGATCGAGTTCGAGGCGGGCGGTTTCAGACTTGATGTCGCATGGAAGCTGGATCGACTTTCCAGGCGGCACCACCGCAGCAGCTTCGGCTTCGGCTTCGACTGGTGGGCGGAATGCCGAAGCGAACGGATCGAAAACGATGGCGTCGACCGGCTCGTCTGCAGGCGTGCGATGGACCGAACGTTCGACCACGTTCTTCAGTTCACGCACATTGCCCGGCCATGGAAAATGGATCAGCGCCGCGCTGGCGGACTGGGTGAAACCGGCAAACAGTTTGCGCCCCAGTTCGCGGCTGATGTTGAGGGCGAAGTGCTCGGCCAATTGCATGATGTCGCCCGGTCGTGCGCGTAGCGGCGGAACGGTCAAGACATCGAATGCCAGTCGGTCGAGCAGGTCGGCACGGAACGTTCCGGCACGCACGGCGGCCGGCATGTCGCCGTTGGTAGCGCCGACGATGCGTACGTCGACTGTCAGCGTCTCGCTGCCGCCGACGCGCTCGAACTGGCCGTACTCGACCGCGCGCAGGATTTTTTCCTGCACGCGCATCGACACGGTGGCCAGTTCGTCGAGAAACAGCGTGCCTCCATGGGCCTGCTCGAAACGACCGATGTGGCGGCGGGTGGCCCCGGTGAACGCGCCCGCGTCATGACCGAACAACTCGGTTTCGAGCAGGGCTTCGGTCAGGCTCGCGCAATTGAGCTTGACCAGCGGCGCCTGCCAGCGCGGCGACAGGTAATGCAGGCGTGCGGCAATCAGCTCCTTGCCGGTACCGCGCTCGCCGATGACCAGCACCGGTTTGTTGACTGCGGCGACGCGCGAGGCATGCTCCAGCAGGTCCAGGAAAGCCGGCGACTCGCCCAGCATGGGCGTGGTTTCAGTCTCGAATGACGGGTCTGGCATAAGGGATCGCACGATTGCGGCGCAGGGATCCGGCTTGCTGGCTGCGATCCGGAAAGATTGTCTTGGCTCAGGTTTAGTCATACTGACTATACATGAGTTAATTGCGCTTTCAAAAATAACACCGACCTTGAGGCGTTCTCAATTAAATCTATATGTTTCAATATGTTGGACGTAGAAGGCCGCTTGGCACGATGCCTGCTATAGAGACTTCGTGGCTCTTCACACTCACGAGGCAACCAAACATGAGCATTTTTTCGCGGATGAGCGACATCATCAATTCCAACATCAACGCAATGTTGGACAAGGCTGAAGAGCCGGAAAAGGTGGTCCGCCTGATCATCCAGGAAATGGAAGACACGCTGGTCGAGGTTCGCTCTGCTGCGGCACGCACGATCGCCGACCGCAAGGAACTGGAACGGCGCATTACGCACGCAACGCGCGAAGCCGATGAATGGCAGCGGCGTGCGGAGTTGGCGATCAACAAGGGCCGAGATGACCTGGCCAAGGCAGCGCTGGCTGAAAAGAAGCATATGGACAGCGCGCAGAGTTCGCTGAAGGAGCAGTACAACGACGTCGAACTGGGCCTGGCCAAGCTCAATGACGACATCGTCGCGCTGCAAGCCAAGCTCGCCGATGCCAAGCATCGCCAGAAGGCGCTCGAATCCCGCCACCATACGGCGGCCAATCGCCTCAAGGCGCGCAGCAGCACCCATGATGAGCGTATCAGCAACGCGCTGGGCCGGTTTGAGCACTACGAGCGCAAGCTGGAACACCTGGAAGGCAAGGTCGATGCCTACGACCTGGGCAAGCAGCATGACCTCGACCGTGAATTCGCAGATCTGGAAACCAACGACCACGTCGAGGCCGAGCTGGCTGCGCTGAAAGAGCGGATGGCTTCGGCAAACACGCACTGACAAGGAGCAGTAAACCATGGACTTCACGGCCGTGTTCGCGATTTTCTCCATCTTCATCGCGCCGTTGTGGCTGATCATGCACTACACGACCAAGCGCAGACAGTCGCAAGGCCTGACCCGCGAAGACGAAAAGATGTTGGCGGACTTGTGGCAATTGGCCAATCAAATGGAGGACCGCGTGAAGTCGCTGGAAACCATTCTGGATACACAGAAACCCAACTGGAGGGACAAGCCATGAACGATTCACCGGACGGATACCGCTCGCGCCGGTTGTACCGCGACTCCGAACGCGGTGTGATCCTGGGTGTATGCGCGGGCATGGCCGAACGTTTCGATTGGCCGGTGTGGCTGACACGTATCGCGGTACTTGCCCTAGCCTGGGTCTTCCCAGTCACCGTCGTCATGGCCTACTTGGTTGCTGCCATAGTCGTGCCCGTTCGACCGCTGCGTTACTGCGGCGAGGGCGACGAACGTACCTTCTGGCAATCGTGCCGCAACCGGAGCTGATCCATGAAATTTGACCACGACAGCACTTGGCGCGCACAGCGTTTCTACCGCGATCCGCGGCATGCCAAGGTCATGGGCGTATGCGCAGGCTTGGCCGACTATTTCGGCTGGAACGTGCGTGTCGTAAGGATCGTTGCGATCATCGCGCTGGTTTGGTTCAACGTTCTGGCACTCATCGCGTATTTCGCACTCGGTTTCCTGCTACCAACCAAGCCGGCTACGCTCTACGATTGGGATACGGATGAGCATTATTGGCGCAGCGTGAGGTGCTCAGCGGGCAATACGTTTCGCGACGTACGCCATCGCTTTCGCGAGCTGGACATGAAGTTGCAGCACGTCGAAAGTTACGTCACTTCAAGTCGATACGATCTCGACCGCCAATTTCGCGATCTGGAACAGTAGGAATCTACGATGGAACACGGTCAGCTTTTCGTTCTTAGCATCATCATCATCGTTTTCGGGGCTCGTATCTTCAGAGACCACCTGCGCTCGAAACAAACCCAGCCGCGTGAAAACCCGCAGTACCAGGCGCTGATCACCGCCTTGGAGCAGCGCGTGAGGACTCTCGAACTCATCGTGACCGACAAGGGCTACGACCTCAAACGGGAATTCGACAAACTTTAGTCATCCCTGCGAGTTGGCAATGCTATCCGGTGAAACCGAATGTGGCATCGGCAAAGCGCGACGACACCCATTTCGGCGCACTCAACCGGGTAGATTCACAAGATGCGGTGGGTCAGACGCTCGCGAAGATCAGACTCGCGTTGGTGCCGCCGAAGCCGAAGCTGTTCGACATCACCGTGTTCAGATCTGCATCGCGGCTCTCGCGCAGGATTGGGAATCCTTCCGCACGCGGATCGAGTTCATCAATATTCGCCGAGCCGGCCATGAAGCCGTCCTGCATCATCAGCAGGCAGTAGATCGCCTCATGCACACTGGCCGCGCCGAGCGAGTGGCCGGTCAGCGCCTTGGTCGATGACAGAGGTGGAACATTGTCGCCAAACACGTCGCGCACGGAGCCCAGTTCCACTATGTCGCCCACTGGCGTCGAAGTGCCATGCGCGTTGAGGTAATCGATGGGTGTGCTCACGGTCCGCAGCGCCATTTGCATGCAGCGCGCCGCGCCCTCACCGGACGGGGAGACCATGTCCGCGCCATCGGAGGTCACGCCGTAGCCGACCAGTTCGGCGTGGATGCGCGCGCCGCGTGCTTTGGCGTGTTCGTAGTCTTCGAGCACCAGCATGCCGCCGCCGCCGGCGATGACGAAGCCATCGCGACCGATGTCGTACGGGCGCGACGCGGTTTGCGGGGTCGCATTGCGGTTGCTGGACAACGCGCCCATTGCATCGAACTGCGCGGTCATGCCCCAATGCAATTCTTCGCCGCCACCGGCGAACATGATGTCTTGCGCGCCATACCGGATCAGGTCCGCTGCGGCGCCGATGCAATGCGCCGACGTGGCGCATGCGGCGGAGATGGAATAGCTGAGACCGAGGATCCCGAACGCGGTCGCGAGCGTCGCTGACACTGTCGAACACATCGTGCGCGGCACCATGTAGGGGCCGACCCTGCGTACGCCTTTTTTGCGCAACAAGTCGCCGGTTTCGATCTGCCATTGCGCCGAACCACCGCCGGAACCGGCAATCACGCCGCTGCGCAGATGGCGAACCTGTTCGATGCTAAGACCAGCATCGGCAATCGCATCGCGCATTGATACGTAGGAATATGCAGCCGCGTCGCCCATGAATCGCTTGAGCTTGCGATCGATGGCGGCTTCAAGGTCGATCTGCGGTACGCCGGCGACCTGGCTGCGCAGGCCATGCTCGGCGTACTCGGGCATAGCGCGGATGCCACTGCGGCCCTCGCGCAACGCCTGTGAAACTTCAGCCTGTGTGTTGCCGAGGCAAGACACGAGGCCCATGCCGGTGACTACCACACGCCGCATCGTCAGAAGCCCTCCGTGGACTGGAACAAACCCACGCGCAAATTGTGCGCGACATAGATCTCGCGGTCGTCGACGAAGGTGCGGCCATCGGCGATCACTAGCGAGAGCTTGCCGCGCATCACGCGACGCACGTCGATCTGATAGCGCACCAGGCGCGCAGACGGCAGCACCTGGCCGCTGAACTTGACCTCGCCGACACCCAGCGCACGGCCACGCCCCGGCTCACCCAGCCATGGCAGGAAGAAACCCGCCAATTGCCACATCGCGTCCAATCCAAGGCAGCCCGGCATGACCGGATCGCCGTGGAAATGGCAGCCGAAGAACCACAGGTCCGGGCGGATATCCAGCTCGGCCTGCAGGAGGCCCTTGCCATACGCGCCCCCCTCCACGGAGACGTGGGTGATACGGTCGAACATCAGCATCGGCGGCGCCGGGAGGCGCGCATGGCCCGGGCCGAACAATTCGCCGCTGGCGCAAGCAAGGAGTTGCTCGTGATCGAGCGAGGGCAGTCGTGTCATGGAGAAATTCGCAATAGGAATGAAGTCGAGTCCGCACAGCCAACCGCCGCGCCACCTTGACGACCGTCAAGGATACATGGGTATTCTGGGATCGACGTACAACCGCAGCGCCGATACGCCGAAGCGACGATACGCTGCAGTATGTTCACCCGGCTATACCCGATAGCGTGCATGCACTGCTGACCTGGATCAAGGCAGACTTCGCCCACGACGCGCACGCTGGGGGTATCGGAATACGAATCAGACGCACCACGCAACGCATCCTTGCGCAACCAGAATCAGGAAGTGAGACACAATCTCCATGAATAATTCCAATGCTTCTAGGACCGGTCCCGGCGGTCATGCTGCCAGTCCATCACGCGAAGCATCCGCCGCCGATCGATCGATGCTCGCTGCATTCGCCGATCTGCCTGCCCTGTTCGCGAGTGCGCCACATCGGATGATGTTTTTTGCCGGTGCAGCGGCAGTCATCGTCTCGATGCTGTGGTGGGCTTGTTTCCTCGGCGCCGGCTACTTCGGGCACGCATTCCCGGCGGCGCCGGTGCCGCCGGGCTGGGCCCATGCAGTATTCACCCAATACGGCATGTTGCCGCTTTTCATGTTCGGCTTCCTGCTCACCGTGTTTCCGCGCTGGATGGGCCAACCCGCGTTGACGCGGCGCGCGTATGTACCAGTGTTCGCGGGCATGTTCGGTGGCTATCTGCTGTGCCACCTCGGCCTGCTCGGGATGAAGCCCCTGCTGATCGCGGGAATCGCGGCGATGCTTGGCGGCTGGATCGCGGCGTTGGTCGCGCTCGGTGGCGTACTCGTGCGCAGCGCCGCACACGACCGACACGCGCTGTCATGCTTCATCGCGCTGATTTTCGGTGCATTCGGACTCGCCGCCTTCGGTGCGTTCGTGATCGGCGCGCCGTGGCAATTCGCTTTCGTTGCGATCAAGATCGGCACCTTCGGTCTGTTGCTGCCAATCTATTTCACGGTCTGCCACCGCATGGTGCCGTTTTTCAGCTCCACCGTGGTTCGAACCGGCTATCGCGTATTCAAGCCCGCTTGGAGCCTGCCGCTGCTGTGGGCGTTGCTGCTGATCCATCTTTGCCTCGACCTCACCCATCACTACGCGTGGCTGTGGCTGGCCGATGTGCCGCTGGCCCTTTTCTTCCTCGGTCACTGGCTCGCGTGGCAGCCATGGAAATGCATGAAGCCCGGCCTGCTGGCAGTACTGTACCTGGCGTTTGCGTGGCTGCCGATCGCGTTCGTCCTGTACTCGGTGCAGAGCCTCATCGCATTTTCCGATGGCAGCTTCCTGCTGGGTCGCGCACCGGTGCACGCGCTCACGATCGGCTTCTTCGGCTCGACGCTGGTCGCAATGGTCACCCGCGTGACCCAAGGCCATTCCGGACGCCCCCTGCAAATGGGCGCGATCGCGTGGCTGACGTTCGCGTTGCTGCAGATCGTCGCGGTGACCCGCATCTACGCGGAATTCGCGCATGACGCGCCGCGCTGGCTGATGATCGCGGCATTCGGCTGGCTGATCGCCTTCACACCCTGGGTGCTACGCTCGTTGTGGATATATGCGACGCCACGCATCGATGGCAAGCCAGGCTGAAACCGCGCGCGAGCAATAGCCTCGCTGTCGCATTCGCTGCCCCCCGCAAACCCCCAAAACACCGAACCATCAGTACATGATTGAGTTCTATGCACAAATCAAACTCGTGCACATCTGCGCAGTCATCGCGTCAGGCAGTCTGTTCGGCCTGCGCGGCCTGCTGATGCTGGCGCGTTCGCGGTCCGGCAATCATCCGGCGTTGCGTTACCTCTCCTATGCAATCGACACCACACTGCTGACCGCAGCGCTGATGCTGGTCACGATTTTGCACCAGTACCCATTCGTCCAGGCGTGGCTCACGGTCAAGGTGCTGTTGCTGGTGGTCTACATCGTGCTCGGCACGCTCGCCCTCAAGCGCGGACGCACCCACGCGATACAGGCGACCTGCTACTTCGCCGCATTGGCGGTTTATCTCTTCATCGTCAGTGTGGCCATCGCGCACAACCCGTGGGGCGTGTTGGCGTCATTGTTCTCCTGAGCGCAGGAAGCGGGCCGGCAATGTCCGAATTTCGGTGAGCGCAGCGCCTTTCCAGGCGTGCGTGCCGATCGCCAGATTCTCAATAGCGGTATTCGAGGCTAAACCAGAACTTCTGCTCGTCGGTGGAAAAACCATCGCTGCGATAATCCGCAATCTTGACCAGTCCGGTCAGGTCGGTGCGCAACGGATAGCTCACGGATGCATCCCATTCACTGCCGTAGTGGCTGCCACCGTGGTCGGCATGGAAATCGTGCCAGGTCGTGGTCCACGTCGCACCGCCAATTTTGCCAGTGGCGCCCACGTAGCGATCGTCAAGGCCGTCGTGCGGCGTATTCGAGAAGCGGTCGGCCCAGCCGTTGAATACGTGCAGCGTCGCGTAGGGCGTGCTGAATCCGTAGCGGCCATTGCCACCGAGTACTTCCCAGCCCGCCTTGAAGCCGATCCCGTGCCACTCCACGCTCGGTTCAAACAACCGATAGCTCGCGTCCTGTTGCGCCGGATTGTTGGCCCAATCCGATTGCCGTGCGTATTCGACTGTCCAGCTCAGCTTGATATCGGCGAACATCTGCGCGCCCGTCCAGCGCGCGCCGAAGGTGCGCGTGGATAACGTGGCGATATCATGGTTTTCGACCAGATAGCCGTAGCCGGTCAGCACGCCGAGAGGAACGACCTGCATCACGTTGAGCAAATGGCCGTCCAGGCTCCACTCGCGCAGCAACGGATTCGGATTGTCATGTCCGTTCACGCGCAACACACGGTCGAGATACGTGTAGCGGACGGTCGGCCCACCATCGCCAAACGCGTAGCGCAGCGCGACCGCATCGAAAGTCTGCTCGTTCTGGCGCCACCCGACGTTGCCGAAGAAACGCTGGTTGTCGAGCATCACGCGTTGCCGCCCGAGCGTCGCGCCCACGTGGTCGTTGGCGTAAGCGATGTAAGCCTGGTTGATCTCGTCTGATTGTGGATCAGCGACGACCGGATACCGGGTCTTGCCGTTCGCTGTGCTGTTGTAGTGCGCGCCGAACAGCGACTGCACGTGCTCGCCATCGGCATACAACTGCCAGCCCGGCGCGAACAACCAGCGATAGCCCAAACGCAGGCGCAGGGTGTTGGCGTTCGCATCGCGTGCGAATGCGTCGTCGCTGACGCCCTCGTAGCGATAACGCAACTCGACAACCGGGCCGCTTTGCATGCCGGGTTCGGCGGCAGAAATGGCCGGTGCCCCCTGCAGCAACGCAAGCGCGATGGCGAACCCGAGTGCGCAGCGCGCATCGATGCTGTGACGGGTGGACATGGCGATTTCCTCGTCGAGGCCGAGCAACGTGTCGGCGTGTGTGCAATCTGCACGGACCCGACGCCTGCGCCATTGATTTCCGTCAATCGAACACCGTTCGATGGCAAGGCGCGACGACTTGCCGCATGCGCCGGCACATCAGGCAACAGGTGACTTGATCCATGTCAGCACGACCAGCAACGACGCAAGCGACACTGCACACACCCCATCGAACACCTGATTGAGACGACGGAGAAACACCATGAAACGCCTGCTTCTCGCATTCGCCATCATCGCCGCGGCCGGTATCGCCGGCTGTAGCTCCAGACCTGCCGCAGTCGCAACTGCGGGCGCGTCCGCCCTCGCTGCCGATGCCACCGGCGGCTCCGCCAAAGGCGATTTCGGGCCGCCGCAGGGCGAGCCAATCCATGCGGTACTGACCAGCGCGCCCCATGTACCCCCACCGACCAATCGCAACCATCCGGCCAAGGTCATCGTCGACCTTGAAGTGATCGAGAAGGAAATGCCGATCTCAGAAGGCGTGACCTATACGTTCTGGACGTTCGGCGGCACGGTGCCAGGCAAGTTCATACGAGTTCGACAGG
>JBDTWV010000030.1:0-11348 GCA_040006495.1 Dokdonella sp. | reverse complement strand
ACCCGACACGCTCGATACGTAATCACCGAAGAACCGGTGTTGCCAGGTCAACGTCGAGAGCAAACGTGCCTTGATGTCATAGTTCGAGCGGCGCGCGATGTCGTCGTTCGGGTTGTAGCCGACCCGTGAGGAGAAATTGCTGAATGCTTGGCTGGAGGTGCCCGGATTGACTTCGGTCGCACGCCCGAAGGTCAGCGACGTCGTGCCGAACCACGTGTCCGAATAGGACTTTTGCAGCGAGAGAGTCAGGTAGTTTGCCTCGCCCTTGCTGGTATTCGTCAGATAGGTCGATGCTCCACCGAATGCCGGGTTCGATCCAAAGCGCTGGTTGTTGCGGTAGTTGGTTGGGTCGCTGGCGCCGACCGGTTTGCCGTTCTTGTCGACGTACAACGCGGAAGAAGTATCGCCCCAATAATTGATGCGCCCGTCTGGCAGGAAGCCGTGGCCCGGTCCCAAGTTGATCGCTTGGTAGTTGATCGCGTTACGCACGCCAACATGCGCAAACTCTGCTGTCGCGATCACGCCCCACCACGGCAATTCCCGGTCGAACCCGAGACTGATCTTCAATGCCGTCGGCAACGACAGGTTCCGGTCGACGGTGTCTACCGTTTGCTGGCTGCCGGTGCCACAGCCAGTGCTTGGCGGCTGCTGGGTGTACGGATTGGCATTGAAACCAGTGCCGGGACCGCAGCTGAAAGTCTGCAAGGTCAGGCCGTTGTTCGTAAACGGATTGCCTTGCCACACCCCCGGCGTCACGCCTTCGGTGATGCCGATGCCACCACGCAACTGCGTCTTCAGGTCGGTATCGAACGTGTAGTTGAACGACGCCCGCGGTTCGATTACGCCGTTGCCAGACACCGTGCCTTGGTTGGAATAGCCGAATGCGTTATTGAAGGATGCGTTGTACACCGGCCTGTCCGGGACCTCCGGAATATCCCAGCGCAGCCCGTATTGGAGCGAGAGCTGCGACGTGGCCTGCCAGGTGTCCTGCACGAACAGACCCCATTGATCGAGGCGAAATTTTGCTGCGATGCTATTGATGTCGCCGTTCGTCGGGCGATACAGGTTGTAGCTCGAATATTTTCCAGCCGCAAAATCATCGATGCTGTTGAAGTTGTACGCACCGAATTCGGTGCGCCCGAACAAGTTGAAGAACTTGTCGCGCTGGAAGTCCGCGCCGGCCTTGATGGTGTGGTCGCCGAGGAACCAGTTGCCGGCAAAGAAGCCGCTCAGGCTCTTGACGCCGAGTACGTTGTAGTGGCGGAACTGTTCCTCTCCGAGATTGACACTGGTATTGGAATTGTCTGGACCAAGGCGCACCTGAACCTGTGGCTGCTGGGCCAGCGCAGCCGGTGTCGAATCATAGGTCGAGTAAGAGAACGAACTTTCCGTCGAGAAGCGCTCGCTCCAGTCGTCGTACAAATTCAACACATAGCTCTCGAGGGTGCGTGACTGCGTGTACCAGTAGCTCGACAGCGACAGCGCACTCTTGCTGAAGCCTCCCAATATAGGTTGCGTGCTATCCGTCTTGTTGTAGCGAAAGCTCGCGCGGTGGCCGTCGGTGATGTTCCAGTCGATCTTGCCCAGGTAGAGTTTGCTGGTCTGATTGGCATCCGCAGCGCCGAGATTTCCCGGCGTCATCCCGTAACCCGTGGCGATACTGGTGATGCGATCGAGATCTGTCTGGCTGATGTTGACGATGTTGCCGCGACCGGATCCGATTGGACCGTAATCTGGTGCTGGTGCCAGCGTCTTCGCTTCCTCGTAGCTCAGGAAGAAAAACAGCTTGTCCTTGATGATGGGACCACCAACGGTTGCACCGAACGTCTTCTTCGCCTGGTAGCCGGAGAATTGGCTGGGGTCGTCGCTGGTCAAATCCTTGGCGTTGGTATACGCGTAATAGACATCCCCATGGACGTCATTGGTACCGGATTTGGTTACGATGTTGATGTTTGCGCCGACGGCTCGTTTGTTGGTCACGTCGAAGTTCGCGGTCGAGATGTTGTATTCCTCGATTGCGTCGAATGACAACGGCTGATTCAGCGAGGGCAATCCATTGGCTTCCAAGCCGAACGAGTCGTTGGTCGCGACGCCATCGATCGTGATGTTGTTGTAACGGCTGTTCTGACCAAGCGCGGAAATCTCACCGCGACCCTTGTTGGTGAGATTGACGTTCGGATCGAGGCGGGCGATGTCCTGGATCGAGCGTCCGGGGTTTGGCAGCACCTTCAGTTCACGCTTGGAAATGCTGGTGCTCAAGCCCTTGTTGTCTGCCTGAAAAACCGCGCCTGGCGCCGCAGCAGTCACTGTCACGCCTTCCAGCGTGGTCGTGGTGGTGGCTCCAAGAGCAAGGTTCAGCGTGGTGTCTTCGGCGAGCTTCAGGTACACATCCGGCTGATCGGCCTTTTCACCATGATCGCCAGACGCCTTGACCTCGAACGGACCGCCGACGCGCAAACCCTGCGCTGCATAGCGGCCATTCGCGTCGGTGACGACCGTGCGAGACGAGCCCGAAGGGACATGCACGATCTCGATCGTGGCACCAGCGACTGGCTTGCCGCCCGCGTCGACGACGCGACCGCTTAAGGATGATGAAGTGTTCTGCGCAAAGGCGGCCGAGGCCACGAAAAGCGAGCCAATAACCCACGGCAGCAGCCGCATGCGAAGTGGTTTATGCATTAGATTGTCCCCGTTTGACGTCATCGAAAGTGGGATACCTGCCGGCACGCGCGACTTCGTCAGGCGCTCGACGCTTCCCCTTGTTTTCCAAGCACGTCGCGCAGGAGGATGCAAGCCACCGCGCAATTTGCTTAACCGCAGTTTAACAGGGTCGGATGACGGTTTTGTAACATCCGGTCACGCTCGCAGGAACGGATGTCACGTCCTCCTCAGCGCATCCGCAGGGCCGCTCAGGCCCCTCGATCCCGGTCAACGCGAGTCAGCGAAACCCGCAGCCGTCCATATTTCACTCGGCGTGGGCGTGCGACGCCGCAGCGCCAACATTTCGGCCGAAGGCGCCACCCATCCGAACGAGCTACCGGTGCGAGCCGACAGCTCGACCGGTCACGAGAGGCCGGCGTGCTTCAAATAGGCGACCACGCCATCGAGGAACATCTGCACCGACAGGGCGACCAGCAACATGCCCATCAGTCGCTCCAATGCGGTCAGGACGCTGGTGCCGAGATAGCGGAACAGATAGGTCGAGGACATCAGGATGAACGCAGTCGCGAGCCAGGCGAGAAACAGCGCGACGCTCCAGTCGACGGTGCGACCCGGACTGCTGTTCGCGAACAGCATGACCGCAGCCATCGTCGATGGACCCGCCACTGCCGGAATCGCCAGCGGCACGATGAACGGCTCACCATCAGTGTCGCCGAAGATGCCGTGCTCTGGCGGAAAGATCATGCGCACGCCGATCAGGAACAATACGATGCCGCCGGCGATACTGACCGACTCCTGCTTGAGCTGCAGCAGATGCAACAGGTAACGGCCGCCGAACAGGAATCCGAACAACACCACCAGTGCAATCACCAGTTCGCGCACCAGCACGAGCCGGCGCCGCTCCGGCGCGACGTTGCGCAGGATGCTGAGAAACAGTGGAATGTTCCCCAGCGGGTCCATGATCAGGAACAGCAGCACGCCTGCGGACAGGGTGCTCATCGAATTTTCCATCAGGGTTTGCTCCGATCAAACAGAACGTATCAGGTGGAGGCTCGAGGGAGTGAAGTATTGGTAGCAGTCTTGCTTCCCTTGCGCAGCGAGGGACAAAATGGCGAGACCACTGCTTTTAACAGTGAAGCTGCCCGAAAGGCGAGCGCCATGAATGGCGCGAATTCACCTGCCCCCTCAAGACACGCTCCTTCCTTGATGCCTTCCCCTGCGAAACCGCGGCAAGGAACATCACGAGCTGCGCGCCATTTCCCCCGGGGCAGGCTACGACCTTGCGATGCGTTGGGCGAGGAAGCAACTCAAGGGCGACGCACCATTTCCTCTGCTTTTGACTTTTTCATGGGCTTTAACGCAAATCCAGCGCTTGCCCACGCAGGCTGCGCGCATCCGCGCCGAGCAACCACGCAATCGCCGCCGCCGCATACGCCGGATCGGGATGGCCCAGCGTGTCTTCGCCGTAGTAGGCCGCACGGCGCAACGCAGTGCGCATCGGTCCGGGCAGTACCGCATGGGTGCGTACGTTCGAGCTCTCGGTTTCCTCGTGGACGATTGATGCTAGACCGGTCAGTGCATGCTTGGAGACGCCATACCCGCCCCAGAACGCTTTGCCGACGCGCGTTATATCGTCAAACACGAACACGATCGCCGCATCGTCGGCGCGCTTCAGCAGCGGTAGGCAGGCTTGGCTCAGCAGGAACGGGGCGGTCACATTCACCTGTTGTGTACGCGTCCACTCCGCCGCGGTTTGCTGATCGAAGGGCTGCAGGCTGTCAAATTGCACGGCGGCGTGCACGATACCGTCCAGACGGCCACATTCGTGCTCGACCGCGGCGGCCAGATCGAAATAATCCTTCGGTACCGCTCCGGCCAGATCCATTGGATACAACGCCGGCTTCGGTGCGCCGAGTTTCTCGATGTCGTCGTAGAGTGTTTCGAGCGCGCGCACCTTGCGCCCAAGCAGGACCAACGTTGCGCCGGCACGCGCAGCTGCAAGCGCGGTCTCGCGACCGAGCCCCCCCGTCGCGCCGGCTATCAGCACGACGCGCCCGCACAAGGAATCGGCGGCCGGGACTGTAGCCCGGGCCGCACATACCGTGGTCAGCATGCTGCTCAGGCCTTTTGCACATCCTGGACAAGGCGTTCGAGCTCCCCGGATTCATATAGCTCAAGCGCGATGTCGCAGCCGCCGATCAATTCGCCGTGGATGAACAGTTGTGGAAACGTCGGCCAGTTGGAATAGCGCGGCAGGTTCGCACGTATTTCGGGATCTTCCAGAACGTTTACCGAATGGTAATTCGCCCCCACCGCCTTCAAAGCCTGTGTAGTGCGGCTGGAGAAACCGCACATCGGGAATTGTGGAGTGCCTTTCATGAAAAGCACGATCGGATGGGACTCGACGGTCCCCTTGATGCGTTCGACGACGTCCATTTTTGAGCTGCCCACGATGTGTGAATGCGCGACAACGCGCGAAAGTGCCATGATATCAGGTCGCTCGCGCGGTTGATTTGGCGCATGTCACCTGCCTAGACTGCGAGTCCCTTCCGCAGTCAAAGGAATTCCCATGGCGATCGAACTTCCCGCACTTCCCTGGGCGCGTGACGCGCTGGCTCCGCATATTTCCGCGGAAACCATCGACTACCACTACGGCAAGCATCATCAGGCCTATGTGACCAACCTCAACAACCAGATCAAGGGCACTGAATTCGAAAACCTCGCCCTCGAGGACATCATCAAGAAGGCGTCCGGCGGAATGTTCAACAACGCCGCGCAGGTGTGGAACCACACGTTCTACTGGAATTGCCTGAAGCCCAACGGCGGCGGCGAACCCACGGGCCGTCTCGCCGACGCCATCACCAAGGCGTTCGGTGGCTTCGCGCAGTTCAAGGAAGAATTCACCAAGACCAGCGTCGGCACATTCGGTTCCGGCTGGGGTTGGCTGGTGCAGCGCCCGGATGGCGGTCTCGCCCTGGCCAGCACTGCGAACGCGGGTACGCCGATCACCGGCGCCGACAAACCGCTGCTGACCTGCGACGTGTGGGAGCACGCGTATTACATCGACTACCGCAACGCGCGACCAAAGTATCTCGAAGCGTTCTGGAATCTGGTCAACTGGGAATTCGCGGCTAGCCAGATGGGGTGACCAGCTCGGCAGGTCGCACAGGCAACACTCCAGCGAACGCTTTGGATCTGCAGGAGCCGCTTGCCGCAGCAACCAGCGCGCAGACGCGGCCTCCGGGCTGTGCCTGCGGCGCCGCTATTGCTTTGAAAGCGCCGCGAGCACCGGTTCGACCTGTAACTCACGCCCGAGCGCGCGCCCGATCCGCCGCAGTTTCCCGCACATCTCGGCGGCGTCTTGGGCACAAACAGTGGCGTGGCCAACCTTGCGGCCGGCGCGTGATTCCTTGCCGTAGTCGTGCCAGTGCCCGTCGACTTCTCGCAGAACCGCGTCGGCCTCGGGCAAGTGCCCGATCCAGTTCAACATCACATGCAGGCCTCGCGCCGCGGTGTCGCCGAGTGGCAAGCCGAGCACGGCGCGCAGGTGATTTTCGAACTGGCTGCAATGCGCACCTTCAATCGTCCAATGGCCGGAGTTGTGCACGCGCGGAGCCATCTCGTTGCCAAGTAGTTGGCCGTCAAGATCGAAAAGTTCCAACGCGAACGTGCCGACATAGTCCAGCCGTTCGGCTAGCGCACGCGCATGTGCAACGGCGGCCGCTTCGATCGGTTGCGTACCTGGCGCTGGTGCGAGGCTGGCGGCAAGAATCCCGCTCGAATGCCAGTTGCGGGTCAGCGGGTAATGCCTGAATTCGCCGTTGCGCGAGCGCACCGCGATGATCGATACCTCGCGCGTGAATGGCACGAACGCTTCAAGAATCAGCGGCGCGCTGCCGAGCGCATCCCACGCCGCGGCTGCATCAGCCGGTGAGCGCAACACCGCCTGCCCCTTGCCGTCGTAGCCGAGGCGCCGTGTCTTCAGCACAGCAGGCAAACCGATCCGCTCAATCGCGGCGTCCAGCTCGGCGCGGCTGTCCACTGCGGCGAAGGCTGGCGTTGCGAGACCGATTTCGGCAAACAGGTTCTTCTCGGCGAGGCGATCCTGCGATATGGCAAGCGCGTGCGGGTTCGGGAATACCTGCGTGTGCCGGGTCAGCGCATCGGCGGTTTGCGCAGGCACGTTCTCGAAATCGAAGGTCGCGACGTCGACCCGTTGCGCGAAGTCGGCCAGCGTTTCGGAATCGCGCCAGTTTGCCCGCACCAGCGGAGCCACCTGCGACGCGCACGCATCGGCCGAGCTGTCGACGACGAGGAAGCGCAACCCAAGCGGAGCCCCGGCCAATACAAGCATGCGCGCGAGCTGACCGCCGCCCAGTATCCCTACCGTCTGCATGGTCGTGTCCGTTCGGCCGCCATGGTGGTTTCGACCGAGCGAAGCTGCACGGCCCTGGCACGCCCTCTCCCACCTGTGGGAGAGTGCTGGGGTGAGCGGGCATTGTTCGCGCGCCGCGCGAAAAATGCGATGCCAATCGTGTTCATGCGTTCGTGCTTGGATCGGCGTTGGCGAGAACGGCTTCGGTTTGCTGGCGACGAAATTCGTCGACGCGCGTGGCCACCGCGGCATCGGTGGTCGCCAACATCGCCGCCGCCAATAGCGCCGCGTTGATCGCCCCGGCACGACCGATCGCAAAGGTCGCGACCGGAATTCCGGCCGGCATCTGCACAATCGAAAGCAGCGAGTCGAGCCCGTTGAGCGCGTGTGATTGCACTGGCACGCCGAGAATCGGGAGCCGGGTCTTTGCAGCCAGCATGCCCGGCAGGTGCGCGGCACCGCCGGCACCGGCGATGATCGCCACGAGCCCGCGATCGACCGCGCTGGCGGCGTAACCAAACAGCAGATCCGGCGTGCGGTGCGCCGACACCACGCGCGTCTCATACGCGATGCCGAGCTGTTCCAGGGTTTCCACCGCGTGGCGCATGGTTTCCCAATCCGATCGGGATCCCATTACTACGCCGATCCGTGGCTGCCCGATAACGCTGTCTGTCATGGCCGTTGCACGTGTAAATCGTTATTGTACGCATATTCCGCCGCACACCTGTCGGCTTGAAATCTGGCATCTCCGTGGACAAACGCTTGCTCGAAATACTCTGCTGCCCAATGACCAAAACCCCGCTACGCCTGCTCTCCGACGGCGAGCTTGCGGCGCTTAATGACGCCATCGCGACGTCGCAGGTGCTGAACGGTGCCGGAGCGCACGTGGCCACGGGATTGGCAGCGGGCTTGATTACTCGCGACGAAAAGAGCATCTATCGTATCGATGACGATATCCCGGTCATGCTCGCTGACGAGGCGATCGCCGTGGCACAGGTCACTGACTTCCCCCGCACGCGATGAGTGGGGTTCCGGACTCGGATGTGAACACCGTCACACTCCAGGATAAGGGACTATTTATGATGGTGAACCATCCCGGAGGCTCGCGAACGTGCCTAGCGGTGAATTACGGAACTTTGCAATGAACGCCACCAACGACACTCCCAACGTGGTTGATTTGCAGCCCCGCCAGAGCGCGTTGGCCAATTCCGATCGCCTCGGTGACCTGTTGAAGCTGGTCCGCAGCATTTCGCTCAAGCGCATCAACGCGCTGGTCGGCACCCTGTTCGAGAACGTCGACGACGCATTGTTCGATCTGGCCGAGCGCGCAGGTAGCAATGCGATTCAAACCGAATATTTCGACGGCATGCGCGAGGTACGCAAGAAACGCCAATTGGTCGAGCGCCTGTTCCAGGAGCAAGCCACCAAGGCGTTCGGCGAGTTCGCGGATGGCAAGCTGAAAGCCGCCAAACCTGACCCGGCGCCGCAGACCCATGCGGGGCTGGCACTGGTTGACGATATCGAACTGGAAGAATCGCTTGCGGTGAGCAGCATGGTCGCGAAGGCCGAAGGTCGGCTTTCTCGTTCGCTGTATCAGGTCAATCAGCGTCTGGCGGTGATCATTGGCGGAGCCAAGGTCGAGGACGCGACCAATCCGATCGGTCCGGCTGCGCTTGGCAACGCGTTTCGCAGCGCGATCCACGAGTTCGATGTCAACGTCCAGGTCAAACTGATCATCTACAAGTTGTTCGACCGCTACGTGATGGCGGGGCTCGATCCCGTTTATGACGAGGTGAACGTCGAGCTGATCCGTGCCGGCGTGTTACCACAAGTTCGCCACGTGATGGCACATGGCGGGCGCACTCCAATGCGCTCCCACACCGGTGACGGCCCGCAACACGCCAACGGCGACGTGCAGCAATTTGGGCAATCCGGTGGTCCCTATTACGATCATGCTGCCGGACAACTACAGACCGAGATCTATCACACCCTGCGCTCCCTGCTGGCGAACCGCCACGGCGACAGCGGCTACGACCAGGACACGATCGGCGAGCAGGGCGGCGGCCCGGGCATTCCAGGCTTGTCGCCGACCGATCTGCTCAGCGCGCTGACCATCCTGCAAAACCAGTCCATGGCCGCGCAAGCCAGAGCCGAGAACGCGACGGATGCGACTCTCGCAGTACAGCAGATCAAGCGTGAACTCCTCGACCAGGTGAACAAGCTGTCAGCGGACGCCAAGGAGCGCCGCGTTTCGAATGCCGATGAAGACACCATCGATCTGGTCGGCATGCTGTTCGAATACATCCTGCAGGACCATAACTTGCCGACGCCGATGCAGGCGCTGTTTGGGCGGCTGCAGATTCCCTACCTCAAGGTAGCGATTCTCGACAAGCACCTGTTCGCGCAGAAATCGCACGCCGCGCGCCGCCTGCTCGATCTGCTCGCGGAAGCAGGCAAGAGTTGGTCGGAAGAGTCCGACCGCGACCATCGCCTGTTCGACCGCATCAAGGTCGCCGTCGAAACCGTGCTCCGCGATTTCGACGAAGACGTCGGCGTGTTCGAGCGTGAACACACATCCTTCAGTGATTTCATCGAGCAGCATCGCCGCCGCGCGGATCTCGCCGAACAGCGCGCGGCGGAAGCGACCCGCGGTCGCGAGAAGCTGCAGGAGGCGCGCCGCATTTCCGCCCGGGAAATCCTTAAGCGAATCGACGACCGCAGCCTGCCGCCCGTGGTACATACCGTGCTGTCGAGACCGTGGGCGAACTATCTGGTGCTGACCCTGCTGCGCAAGGGCGACGCCTCGGATGAATGGAAAAATGCGCTGCGCTTCGCCGACGAATTCGTATGGAGCGCACAGCCGAAGACGACCGAATCGGAACATACCCGATTGCGCGCGCTGCTCCCGCATCTGGACAAGGCGCTGCGGCATGGCCTGGCGACGGTCGCATATCACGAGAGCGACGTCAGGCAGCTGATGCAGGATCTGTCGCAGTTCTACAAACGCCTGCTCGATGGGCAGAAGATCGAGACCAAGACCGCCAAGGAAGTCATTACCAGCAACGTGGCGCCGATCGCGGCGGATTCAGCGTTGTCCCAATCCTCAGACCCAGACGTGTCGGCAAACGCGGCGACGGCAGTGACGCCCGTGCACGCCGCGGCCCAGAGTCCAGTCGAGGAAATCGTGCTTAGCTCTGGCACGGACAGCACCGAAGCGCCAGTCGAGACACTGGCGGAGGACGACGAATTCGTGCGCGCGGTGCGTGACCTCAAGGTCGGCAACTGGATCGAATTTGCCGACGAAAACGGCGGCCGCGAACGCGCCAAGCTTTCCTGGATCAGTCCAATCAGCTCCAAGTACCTGTTCGTCAATCGGCGTGGCCTGAAAGTTTGCGACAAAACCGTTACTGCACTCGCAGTCGAAATGCGCCGCGGTAGCACGGTCGTGCTGGAGGAAGTCCCGTTGTTCGACCGCGCGCTCGATGCGATCGTCGCACGCCTGCGTCAGGCCAGTGATGCGGCCGCCGTTGCCGCCGCATCTGCCGCGGTACTTGCGGGACCTGCGACAAACGCGCCGTCCGCCACGCCGACAGCATCGCACGATCCAGCCAACTAACACCGGCTCCGGGCGACCTTGCTATTGTGCATGTCCTGTTTTCCAGCGAGCCATCCAGCACGTGACTCCAGCGTCTTCGGTTTCAGCCCCACACGAGACAATCGAACGCGACGTTCGTCGCGCACTTGAGGAAGACATCGGTAGCGGCGACGTAACTGCCGACTTGCTGCCGAGCGGCGCACATGCGCGCGCTCGCGTGATAACCCGCGACGCGGCTGTCCTGTGCGGACGCGACTGGTTCGACGAGTGCTTTCGGCAGGTCGATGCCTCGACCCGTGTTACCTGGCTCGCCGCGGACGGCGATCGCATGGCTGCAGGTGCCCTCCTCTGCCACATCGAAGGCCTGGCCCGCTCGCTGGTGAGTGCCGAGCGGACCGCACTTAATTTCCTGCAGACCTTGTCGGGCACCGCCAGCGTGACTGCCGCCTATGTGGATGCCACCCGTGGCTCTCGCACGACAATTCTCGACACGCGCAAAACTCTGCCAGGCCTGCGTGTGGCGCAGAAGTACGCAGTTCGGGTCGGCGGTGGCAGTAACCACCGCATGGGGTTGTACGACGCGGTATTGATCAAGGAGAACCATGTCGCTGCCGCCGGCTCGATCGCCGCGGCGATCGCGCGTGCGCGCGCCTTGCATCCGGGGCTTCTGGTCGAAACCGAAGTCGAGGATTTCACCGAATTGCGCGAAGCCGTCGA